>JANPDK010000133.1:0-16279 GCA_031431415.1 Acidobacteriota bacterium
CAACTTAACCATTTGAGTCACTTACTTGACTAAACTTAGAACCTTTTGTTATAAATAGCGTTTTGAGTTTTTACAAACTCTAAATACATTCCCCACACTTGGGAGGCAATATTATGGCAAAACGCTGCGACGTATGCGGAAAAGGTCCGCAATTTGGAAATAACGTATCTCACGCTAACAACAAGACGCGGAGGCGTTTTAACCCTAACCTTCAGCCCGTTCGTGCGGTACAACCTAACGGCGGCAATGCCCGCATGAAGGTTTGCACCCGGTGTATCAAGGGCGGCAAAATTATCAAAGCTGCGTAATCTAATTTGAGATACAACTAGTTACTTTGGTTGCCAAACGCTCGTAAATTCGGGCGTTTGGTTTTTATTTTGTTCAGAGTGCAGCCTTTAGGCTGTAAAAACACGCTAAAGCGTGCACTCTAAACTATGGCGATACACTCGATCTCAACCTTAGCATCTCGCGGCAGTCTCGCCGCCTGAACCGTCGCTCTCGCCGGTTTGTTATCGCTAAAAAACCGTCCATAAACTTCATTCATTTCGGCGAAATCATTCATATCCGCCAGAAAAACAGTTGTCTTAACCACACTATCCAAACCCGAGCCTGCTGCCTTCAAAACTTCGCTAAGATTCTTCAAAACCTGTTCAGTCTGCTCGCTAACAACATCCGAAACAAACGCGCCAGTCGCCGGGTCGATGGGTATTTGACCTGAACAAAAGACCATCCCACCGGCCTTAATGGCCTGCGAATATGGCCCTATCGCTCCCGGTGCATTCTCGGTTGAAACAATTTCTTTCATCAATATCTATCTGCCTTATATCTCAAGCAAAACGCGAATTCTAGCAAAATATCATCGAAAAGGAAAGTTAGGAAAGATTCTGCCCGCGAATAACGCGAATTTATACGAATATGAAGAACCTGTTTCGACTTCTTATTGGTGTACATTCGCGTTATTAGCGGGCAAAAACTCTTCCTAATCTCGCTTCTATGCATTTACCCGCTCGACTGCTATCACGCCCGGAACCTGCTCGATCGCGCTTACGACCTTATCGAGATGTTTCTTGTCGAAAACCTCGACCGTAACCTCGATAAGGCCGATGTCGTCCTTTGAAACATTAGCCCGAGCGTCTCTGATACCGGTTTTTATATCCGCGATCGCATTGGTAATACCGGCGAGCATACCGGTGCGGTTTTCGGTGGTGGCTAGGAGTTGGACGGACTGGATCTGGTCGTTGTCGCTCCTGGCCCAGTCGACGTCGACGATACGTTCCTTGTTTACCATCAACTGCGAAACGTTCTTGCACCGCTTGTTGTGGACGACGATGCCTTTATCGAGCGATATATAGCCGATAATATCTTCGCCGCGAAGAGGATTACAGCATTTTGCACGATTGATAAGAATATTATCGACGCCACGAACGACGATCGCGTCCTCCATGCCGATGAACTTGCGTACCGCCTTGGTCGCGGTCTTGAGCCGTGTTTCTTTTTGCCCGTCGGTGTCAAGCTCTTTGAACTTCTCAGCACCAAGGAATTTCGCGATCACATTTCGCGGCAAAGTTTTGCCATAGCCGACCGATGCAAAAAGATCTTCTGGGCGGCCGAGGCCGTATTCATTGGCGATACGCTTTAACTCTTTGTCGTTGGTGAGGAATTTCTTGGCCGGAACGCGGAATTTTTCAGCTTCTTTTTCGAGCAACTTACGACCGATATCGATTGACTCGATACGTTGTTCCTGCGAAATATAATGCCGAATCCGATTGCGGGCACGCGACGTGATAGCGTGGTTGAGCCAATCGCCTGACGGCTTGGAATTGGCCGTGGTCATGATCTCGACGACATCGCCATTTTGCAGCTCGCTCCTGAGCGGCACGATCCGCCCGTTGATCTTGGAACCGGTACAGGTATCACCAACCGCCGAGTGGATCGCGTATGCAAAATCGATCGGCGTCGAGCCGCGCGGCAATTGGATCACCTTACCCATCGGCGTAAAGGTATAGACGTCCTTCGGATACAGGTCGAGCTTTAGCGTCTCAATAAAGTCTTCTGAGTCCTCGTTATCCTGAGTGTCCTGAACTAACGGCAACAGCAGCTTCTCGACCGTCTTTCTAAGAGCGTCAAGAGCCTCGTCCTCCTCTTTTGCACCGAGATTGCTCTCCTTGTACTTCCAATGGGCGGCGACGCCTTCCTCGGCGATATGATGCATCTCCTCCGTTCGGATCTGCACCTCGAAAGGTTGCCCGCCGTCACCGATCACAGACGTGTGCAGCGACTGGTAAAGGTTATCCCGCGGTATCGCGATCCAATCTTTGAAGCGCTCGGGAACCGGCGTCCAAATATTGTGAATGACGCTCATCGTCAGATAGCAATACTTGCGGTCGTTCTCAGTGATTATTCGAGCGGCGATCAGATCGTAGACCTGCTCGATCATGATCTTTTGCTTCTTGAGTTTTTTCCAGAGCGAATAGAGACGTTTTACGCGGCCTTGTATCTCTATGAACGGCACTTCGTTCTCAGTCAACTCCTCGGCGATCGTCGCCTTGATCTTTTCGATCGCAGCTTCGAGTTCCGGACGGCGGGCATCAACCTCGCGCGCCAATCGTTTGTACTCGTCAGGGTAGAGATTCTGGAACGCCAGATCCTCAAGCTCACTTCGCATCTTACCCATTCCGAGGCGATGGGCGATCGGTGCGTAGATGTCAAGTGTTTCCTGCGATATGCGCTCGCGCTTCTCAGGCTTGAGATACTGCATAGTGCGCATGTTGTGCAGACGGTCAGCCAGCTTAATGAGAACGACACGAACGTCGGTCGTCATCGCAAGTACCATTTTGCGAACATTTTCGGCCTGCTGCTTTTCTTTTGAGAGGTCGGAGATGTTGGCTATCTTCGTGAGGCCGTCGACGAGGAGGGCGATCTGGTCGCCAAAATATGACTTAATTGTGTCGAGATCAACAAGTGTGTCCTCTACCACATCGTGCAGCAGACCGGTCGAAACGCTGGTCTCATCCAGCCGCATATCGGCCAGGATCTCTGCAACCTCAAGCGGATGAACAAGATACGGTTCGCCCGAAGCTCGAGTCTGGCCGCGATGATGCAGTGCAGAAAACAGGTATGCACGGCGAATGATATCGATATCGGCCCCGGGCCGATTCTGCTGAACTTTCTCGATGACATCCTCAATGCGGATCATAAGAGTCAATTACGAATTAGGAATTACAAATTACGAATGAAAGGGGAATTGAAATTGGCGTCGTAATCCCTAATTCCTAATTCGTAATTGAAAAGGGTGACGCTCAATCAATTGTAATTGAGCATCACCCGAATTCGGAAAGAAAAACCGCCAGCCTTACTTGTTAGCGTTAGCGTTAGCGTTTGCCTTGCCACCGCCGCCCGGAGCCTCGGCCGCCTTGATAGCAATGCGCTCATCAATCTCTGCCTGGATCTTTTTGACAACATCGCTCAGCTCGAGAAAACTAGCTCTTGCAGCGTCCGAATCAGTCTTAAGCCTGTCGCGATCCGGCATGCGGCCGTCCATCTCGGCGACTCGCATGTCCTGGATCATCAAGCTGGCCTTGTACGAACGGGCCGACTCAAACACCTTGAACAAATCCTGTTTCTTCTTCAGGTCGGCGTCGGACAAACCCTTGATGTCGAGGCTCTTCGCACCCTTTACTTCAGCCGACTCCTGAGAAACGGCCTGGGTCGAAAGAGCAGTTCCCTCTGCAACACATTTCTTTAGCGTTTCAAAATCCTCGGGTTTGGCCGGCTTGACGAACTGGAATGCAGGTTTGCCATCTTTGGTCGTCTTTTTCTTGGTCTCCTCGGTATCCGAGATGTCGTTGGCACAGCTATTCTTCTTCGCCGCGAGCGAGGTCAATGCCTCAGCCCGTTGCTCGGGTGGAATGCCTGAGTTCTGCGACCTCTTGGTTACCCAGTCCAGCCACTTATCATTCTGTTGAAGGTTCTCATAAAGGCTGGCGATCGCCTTGTACGAACTCTGATCATTGGTGTCGAGAGCGAGTGCTTTCTGATATTCGGTAATCGCTTCCTCAGCCCTGGCTGTATTCTTGCGATCGCCGATAAACACCGAGTGGATCGTGCGGGCGAGGAAAAGCTGAGCTACCTTGCCCTCGGTCGTTTCACCCTTGGGATCACGCGATACGGCTGCCCGAAAGAGCCGCTCGGCCTCGGGGAATTTTCTTCCCTTATACGCATTTGACCCGTCTACAAGGTCTTTCCGAGCCATGATGCGGTTGTAGTATCCGCAGCTCGATCCTAAGAAAACGGTAATTGCCAGTAGAACAAAAACCCCAAAACGAGAGAATCTCATTATATGACTCCATTCACCGCCGCGAGCCCGCCGTCTACAATGCAACCCAACGAGGTCACATGCCGAGCGGGCCCAAGGCAAAATCTAATCTGTTAAATCATCGATCTGTAGTCCGATCGGCGAAGCCCCCGCAGCCTTTGCGGCGTCGATAACCTTGACGACGTCACCGTATCTGACCGATTTAGGCGATTTGAGAAATATCGTCTTCTCGACTTCGTTGGTACCTTCGCGGAAAACGCCGTTGTTCTCACGCTCTTTGAAGATCTCACGGAGCCGGTTAGCGAGCTTCTCAGGATCCGAAACATCGCCAAATGGCTCGTTGTTGAGCGAAATTGCCTTTGTTTCCTTACTGATAGCTATTACAAGCGTCAGTGGATTGGGCTTGACGTTCACGTTCTGCTCATCTTTCGGCTCGGCCGGAACCTTTGCCTCGAAACGGCTTGGCTTGAGCGGCGTGATCACCATGAAGATGATCAGTAGCACAAGTAGCACGTCGATAAGTGGTGTTACATTGATTTGGGGCTTGGCGTCGCCGCTGCCGCCGCTTGATGACATACCCATAACTTTATTCCTTGCCGTTATTCGCAACTATCTGCTATCAGATGTCAGCAGGGCAGCCCATTGAGGGCCGAGAGGCTGAAAGCTGACGGCTGATCGCCTATTTCGGCTGCTCTACGCCTTTCTTCCTGTCCGCGACGAGGCCGATCTTATCGATATCCTGTTTACGGATGGTCTCGATAGCGGCCACGACACGACCATAATCGACATCGACGCCGCTCTTGATGTAGACAATGCGTTTATCGGGCGTTTTGCCCTCCATACGACGTTTGACTACTTCACCGAGTTCGGTAAGCGGAAACTGGTCCTTGCCAATGTAAAAATTACTATTGTCAGGGATCGCAATGATCACGGACGTGTCTTTTGCGATATCGCCATCTTCGTCAGCGCTTATCACGTCACGCGGAAGATTAACGGAAACACCCTGTTGGAGGAGCGGCGTCACGATCATAAAGATGATCAAGAGCACCAGCATCACGTCAACCATCGGAGTAACGTTGATATCCGAATTATACTCACTTGAACCGCCAACACTGACAGCCATAGCAGTTATCTCCTATTTCAAAACACTAACCGAGAGAGGCGACTAGCCGCGAAGTTGCTTGCCACGCTGACGGATAAAGTAGTCGATCAACTCGGAAGCCGAATTTTCCATTTCGACGCAAAAGCTGGTGACCTTGTTCGTAAAGTAGTTGAACAGCCACACAGCCGGGATAGCGACGAGAATACCAAAAGCCGTAGCAACGAGCGCCTCGGCGATAGCACCACCGACGGCTCCGATACCGGCCGACTCATTAGCACGCAGGGCCTGGAAAGCACCGATGATACCAACAACCGTACCGAACAGTCCCACAAACGGAGCAGTTGAACCGACGGTCGCGAGACCGGCAAGTCCACGCTTGAGTTCAGCGGTCTTTACGGCGATTGCACGCTCGAGAGCACGCTTCGAAGCTTCCATTTCGTCAGCCGAAATATCGGTGTTGCCCTGGTGTGCGGCAAATTCCTTCAAACCCGACGAGACAACCATCGCGAGGTGCGAATCCTTGTGCTTGTCGCTGATGTTGATGGCCTCATCAATGTTGCTGTTCTTCAAAGCCTGAGCAACTTTCGGTGCATACTGACGCGATTGTGCCTTAGCTTTGCCATAAGTCAGCCAGCGTTCGATCCCGACGGCGATCATATACACCGACTGGATAAGAAGCGTAATGATAACGCCCCAACCCGGAATGGTCAGGCTCTTTGCGATATCGTAGATACCGAACGAAACTCCTTCGCCGGTAAACAACAAGAAAATGCCCGAAAAATCCGTTGCGATCAGGCTGCCTAAAAATGTCATGGTTTTTCCTCCAAAAAAATCAGAAAATTTTATCGATTGCGTTTGCAAAAACTCGCGGGAAACAGCCTCCGCCGTTTCCCGCTTCTTTTGCCGCCCTTACGGGACGAAATTATATGTGATTACCCCCGAGACCTTAACAGGTTGCCCAGAGAGAAGCGTCGGGCTAAAGCGTGCTCCGCGTGCCGCACTCTCAGCCGCAGCACGAAGCAGCGGATGACCGCTGACGGCCGATGCCGAGATAACGCTGCCGCCCTCGCTAATAACCACCTGAACGCTCACCGCACCACCAGCACGTACTGCCTTGGCCGCGGCGGGATAAGCCGGTTTCGGCAAACTTGTGGCCTTACCATTAAGTACGCCCTGCGAAACCATCTTGGGAACCGGTGGTTTCGGCTTTGGTGGCGGCGGTGCCTCTTCATCATCGCCCCCGGTTGGAGCGGTTCCAGTCGAGGTCGAAAGTCCTGCAGTGCCACCCGAATCAACAACACGTGCGGTGCCGGAATCGACACGTGCACCGGTGTCCGAATCGTTTGAACCGAGTTTGGTCAGACGATCGAGACGCATTTCCTTGACCGGATTCCTGGCCACGCTAATGACATCAGGTGGCTTGACCGGTGATTGAAAGATGTTCTGGATAAGCTCTTTCCGAACGTCCACATCAGGTTCTTTTTGCTGTTCGGGCTTCTTCTCCGGCTCCGGTGGCGGCTCTTCGTCAGGGACCGGTACCGGCGCTACAAGCGTCGTCAGGGCGAGATCGTCTCCACCCATACCAAAGTCCTTTCCAAATAGATCCACGCCCCAAGCAGTTAGTACGCTAATGACCGCGATAATAAGCGTCGCCAGCATAAAGCTGCTGCGGCGCTTGTCTTCAGCCACATGACTCTTTGATTCAACTAATTGATCAAGCATCTTAATTCTCCCTTTACGGTGCCGTGCGTTAGGTCAAGGGTTACGAAACCTTACTATTGCTCAGATGTTATTACTAAAACTCCAAGTTGTAATCGTACATCCTAAAACGATCTCAACCTGGACTTTCGGTCTTCCTCAATACGTCAGATTCGCTTGGTGCATTTCAGCTCGTCAAGAGCCGAAACACACGAAAGTTCTACTATTTGCAAATCCCGTAACGAAAGGTGTCGTTTCGGCAGACGCAGAGGTAAAACGTTTAATTGACCAGCAACGAAATGAAGTCTAAAAGTTTAGTTGCCGAAAGTCAAGAATAATGTGCCTGGTTTGACAACAAAATTCATATATTCTTGTAAATTTTACCCGTAATTATAACGCTTTGTTATAACAACGACATCTAGCGCGTTACCGGACGCCGCGTCACGCTGCGGCGCGATGACGAGGCCAGCTTCTCACCGATCTGCGGCACGAGAACTTCCTTGACACGGTTGTCGCCGAGCTTGCTCTGCCACCAGATCGCGATCGGACTGGCGATGGCGATCGTCGAGTATGTACCCGTGATCGAACCGACAAACAGTGCCAGCGAAAAGCCTCTCAGAACTTCACCGCCAAACAGCACCAACGCCAGAACAGCGAGAAACACAAGGCCGTTCGTCACGATCGTGCGCGACATCGTCTGGTTGATCGACTGATTGGTCAACGCGTAAAGCGATTTACCGCGATGCAACGTCAGGTTCTCACGAATACGGTCAAAGATAACGATCGAGTCGTTCACAGAGAATCCGACGAGTGTCAACAAAGCCGCGAGCACCGTCAGGCTGACTTCCCACTGAAACACCGAGAAGAACGCGAGCGTTATCAGAACATCGTGAAACACCGCTATAACAGCACCGGCCGCATACGTCCAGTCATATCGAAACGCGATGAACAGCAAAATACCTACGAGGCCAAGCAAAGTAGCGATAACGGCCTGATTTCTAAGCTGCGCGCCGGCCACCGGGCCGACCGAATCGGTTCCTACGATCTTATAGGCGGCGGCTTCGTCATCATTAAGCGCTGTCGCACCGTCGGCCTCTTTGCCGAATGTATCAAGCGCCCTTTTAACCGTGGCACGTCCGACATTGACCTGTGAAGCGTCCGCTGCCGCAGTACTTGGCGGCTGCGAACCCGGGCCGCCGACAACGACCGTCGATTCGGGCGTTGGAGCAGCTTCGGGAACGGCGGCACCTTCGAACAAAGGCACCTTGATCAGAACTTCGTCCTGCTTGTCGATCGACGACTGGATAACCGCGTCGGTGACTCCTTGTGCCTGCAGAGCATTTCGAATCTCATCCTCGGCCGGTTTCGACTTGAACTTGGCCGTAATGACCGTTCCGCCCTGAAAATCGACTCCGAGGTTAAACGCATCCGTTCCGCCCGGCGTAAACTGGCGCCCGATAGCCGAACCGAGACCGGCCAACAAGATCGCGATCGAAACAAAGATCAGCGGCTTGCGCAAGCCCATCCAATCGACGTTAATATTCTTAAAAATTTCTAGCATGTCTTAACAGTTGTCGGTTGTCAGTTGCCGGTTCTCAGTTATCAAAGCTGCCGTACAATTCCGGTCACTGACTACTGACTACTGACTACTTCTTTTAGATACTCAAGGTCTCCATCTTCGTCTTTCTCTCAAGCAGCCACATAAAGATCGTGCGTGAGACAAAGACCGCCGAGAACAGGTTGATCAGAAGACCAAGCACAAGCGTCACGGCAAATCCACGGATCGGGCCCGAGCCATACATATAAAGGATGGCCGAGGACAAGATCGTGGTGATATGTGTATCGATGATCGTGATAAACGCTCGGTCAAATCCTTGAGCGATCGCATCGGCGACGGATTTACCGGCACCGAGTTCTTCGCGGATACGCTCGAAGATAAGCACGTTCGAGTCGACCGCCATACCGATGCCGAGGATAAGTCCTGCGATACCGGGCAGCGTCAGCGTCGATTTGATCATGATCAACGCTGCGAGCGTCAGCATCATGTTGAGCAACAATGCGATCACGGCATTGACGCCCGATCCGCGATAGTAGAACAACATAAAGATAACGATAAATACCAAGCCCGCGAGCGAAGCCTGTACACCGGCACGGATCGAATCGGCACCAAGGCTCGGCCCGACCGTTCGCTCTTCCTGATACTCGATCTTGGCGGGCAATGCCCCCGATTTTAGTGTCAAAGCGAGATCTTCAGCCGAAGCTTTCGAAAATCGACCGGTGATCTGTCCTTGGTCAAAGATCTGCGATTTAATAAACGCTGCGGATTTGACCTCGTTATTGAGGACAACGGCCATGTAGTTGTTGATATTCTTGCCAGTCCAATCGCCAAATTTCTGAGCACCGGTCGGTTTTAGCGAAAATCCGATCTCAAAATCACGGTCGCTGCCCGTACGCGATGTCGCACTGGCTTCGCGAAGCTCACTGCCATCAACGATTGCCGGATATTCCACGACGACATACTGTTTTGGCTTGGTCGGGTCGGGTGTCGCAGCCGTCTTTGCCGCTGTCGGTTCGTCGCGGTCGTTGTACGGCAGGATCTTGCGGTTTGGCGGAACAGTACCGCCAAGCGACTGTCTTGCCGCGTCCTCGGTCGGATAGGTCGCGACCGCCGCTGGGTTTGCCGGACTGACGACCTTCATCAATGAAAGATTCGATTCCGCACCGATGAGGCCCTTTACACGCTCGGGGTCGTCGACACCCGGCATCTGTAAGAGTATCTGGCCCGATGTCTCAGCACCGTGCCTCTGCAACGTCGGTTCTTTCACGCCAAACGCATTAATGCGGCTCTCGATGATCTTGAGTGCCTGATCGACGGCCTGTTTCTTTAGAACTTCCTGTATCGCAGCCGGTATCGACCACGAGATATTGCCACCGCTCGTGCTCTCGGTCCAATTAGCAAAATCGACCTTTTTCTTGACCTCATCGATCACTGCCTGTGTTTGCGCCGGATCGGAAACGTTGAGGGTGACCGAATAATTCCCGTTCTCCGTCGTCGTCGGGTTGCCGGTAACGGGCAGCTTCGCATCGAGCGACGCATTTAGCGCCGCTTGAGCATTATTCTCAGTCAACGTCTTAAGATAATCGTCTGTCTTTACCTTCATCACAAGGTGCGAACCGCCCTTGAGATCAAGACCGAGGCTGATATTCTGCGAGAGATTATCCTTGATGCCCTGATAGGTAAAATCAGCCGACACTGGTGAACGACGAGGGCCGAATACCAAAATAATGCCGCCAATGGTGACCGCGAGAATTACCGCCGTCCTGATCCACAAACCCGTATTCTTCATTGTTTAGTCAGTTGTCAGTGGTCAGTGGTCAGTTGCCGGTTCTTCCGCAAACTGCCTTCCGCCACCTGCCAACAATTTCCTATTCTGCTTTTTTGCCGACAACCGCGCTCTTTCCAACCTCGAGCAGCGTCTTATCCGCGCTCAGGATGATGAAACTCGTTTCCCTAACTTCCTTGACCTTGCCAATGATGCCGCCATTGGTGACAACATCATCATTGATCTTAAGAGCACCGATCATGTCCTGAAGCTGCTGCTTCTGACGCTTCTGCGGCAGGATGACAAGAAAATAGAAAATTCCAAAGATAAACGCGAACGGCAAAATCGTCCAGATTATGCTCGTGCCGCCCGCGCTTTCCTGAAATAAGAAGAGGTAAATATTCATAGAGCTTCGCCTGTAAAGACAAAAGCAAAATGATATACATTTAGTTCGTCTTTATCAAACGGCCTCTGCGTTGTTCTCCTGTAAACGGCCGAGAAAGTCTTTTCGAAACGCCTGAAAGCGGTTTGCGATGATAGCCTCGCGTGCCTTTCGCATTGTTGAAAGAAAAAATGCGACATTATGATGCGAGATCAACGTCGCCGCCGTCATCTCGCCTGCGTGATTCAAGTGCCTGAGATATCCGAGCGAATACCTTCCGCATACCGAGCAGTCACAATCCGGATCAAGCGGTCCGGTGTCTGTCGCAAATTTCGCATTGCGAATGTTGATCTTGCCTCGCGATGTGAACGCGCTGCCCGTCCGCCCGTTCCTTGTAGGAATCACACAGTCGAACATATCGACCCCCGAATTGACCGCCTCGATTAGATCCTCAGGCGTCCCGACGCCCATCAAATATCGTGGAGCGTCGACGGGCATTTGATGAGCAATATGATCGAGAACCTCGTACATTACGGACTTCTCTTCGCCGACACTTAACCCGCCGATAGCATATCCGTCGAACCCGATCTCGACTGTCCGCTCAAGGCTTTCACGTCTAAGATCGAGATGCCCCGCACCCTGAATGATCCCGAAGAGAGCCTGTTTCCCGTTCAGAGTGCAGGCTTCAGCCTGTTCTTCCGCAGCGGCGGACAAGCTGAAGCTTGCACTCTGAACTTCATCAAACCTCACCTTCGACCTAGCGGCCCAACGAGCCGTCAATTCCAGACTCGCCTTCGTCGCCTCATAACCCGCATCTCCCGGCGGACATTCGTCAAAGACCATCACTATCTCCGATCCCAACGCCGCCTGGATTTCCATCGACACTTCAGGCGATAGAAATTTTTTGCTTCCATCAAGATGCGAGCGAAACTCGACGCCGTCCTCACTGAGCTTTCTGAGATCGGTCAAAGAAAAGACCTGAAAACCACCGGAGTCAGTCAGCAACGCCCGGTTCCACGAAGAGAACTTATGCAAACCGCCAAACTCTCTAATAACCTCAACGCCGGGCCGGAGGAAAAGATGATATGTGTTCCCTAAAATAATACGGGCGTCGAGTTCGTCCTCAAGCCATTCAAACCGAATACCTTTGATGGTCCCCTGAGTTCCAACCGGCATAAACACAGGCGTCTCAATCACCGACCGGCGCGTAACCAAAGTCCCGGCCCGAGCCTTGCCATCTGTCGCCTCAATTTTCCAGTCGATCGGTTTACTCATTCTAAGAATAGATCAGCCACAAAATGCACAAAAAGCACAAATCAGAAAACTCCCCTTTTGTAACTTTTGTGCCTTCTGTGGCTATTTGTTCTTACCTACCAGCGCCCAGATGTCTGAAGCTCCCAACGCGGTTTCGGAGACGATCACGCCGTTCTCATTGACAAGCACGGCGGATGGCGTGCCGAACATTCCTAGCTTGGTCGCCGTCTCGTTGCCGTCCTCAACGATCACCGGTGATGCGAGGCCGAGTTCGGCGTTGGCTTTGGCATCGCCATCGGAGAATACAAGCAATCCTGGCTCGTCCATGCCCTTGGTGCGGTCCCAATTTCGCAGTTCTTCGATCATCTGATCGCAGTAGCCGCAATCGAGACTCCAAAAAGCGACGAGTGTCTTACGGTCACGAAAATATTGCGAGGTGATCTCTTTTCCCGTCACGTCCGGCAGCGAAAACTCCGGCACCGGAACGCCGATCTTGCTGGTGTCGGTGTGGTTGTGACCGTTTGTAAAGTGTGCGAATTCCCTGCTGAGATCTTCGCTCTTGATATGTTCGATGAGCGTTCGGATCGCAGTATCGCCGGCAGAGGCGTGGCTTGCGACACGGCCATTTGCATCCATCAAGATCGCCGTCGGTGTCCATTTGGCTTTCATCAGATCTGCGAAGGCACGTGTCGGCTCGACGAGCAGATGTTTTGAAATCTCGTCGCCAAATTTGTCGGCGTTATCGCTCAATTTGCCGTTGCTGACAAATACGAGGCGAAGCTTGCCTGACAGTTCCTGCTGCCATTGCTCAAATTCCGGCACGAGCGACTTGCACGGCGAACAAGTCGGGCTGACAAACATAAACAGCACCGGCAAACCTTCGGAGCGAACATCAGCCAGAGAGACCGCATCGCCCGCAAGGGTCTGCATCGCAAAATCAGGCACCACGGCTCCGATCGGCAGACCTTCGTGCGGATGCGAAAGCTCGTCACGCTCGACCGAACCGCCATCGCGAGCGACCATTTCCATGATCTCGATCTGCCGCAGGATCGTCTCTTGCTTTGCAGATATCTTTCGCAGATAAAATATCGCGGCCATGAGAAGCGAAACGATAGCCACGCCAAACGCGAGTTGCATGACGTCGAGCCGAGAGTCGCCGAGGCCCATCCCTTGTCCCGTACGCCCGGAGAAGACCAGATACGCCGCCGGCGCAGCGAAAATTACATTACGCATAATGCTGATCTTACTCACCGGCTCGCTGTGCAATTGGCCAAAGCAATGACAATCCGGAGCGTTCCCGCGAGCCAACTGATAGATCATCTGCCCGATGAACAGCAGGAGCAGCGAAAGAGCGGCGATGGCCCCGAACCAGGAAGTCTCGACAAAAAGCAGCAGAACCGCGATCGCTATCTCAGCCACCGAAAGAGCAACCGCTCCCGGTAAAGCCAGCAACTTCGGCACACCAAAATCCTGAAACGCCTTCTCCGACCCCTTCAGATCGATAAACTTCGCCACCCCCGCAAGAGTGAAAATGCCGGCAAGAAGAATCCTGACTAATAGAAGTACTATCTCCATTTCAAATAAATACTAACGCAAAGGTGCCTCGTTGCAGAAGCCTTGTTGCAGAAGCCCGCACGTAGTAAGGGCATTCTGCGTTCGTATGCAAGACAATGCACTTACTCCGTGCGGGCTTCTGCAACGAACTCCTAACTCTTCTTCTTCGCCGTCTTATGCCGCTCGACGAGCCTTATCGGCGTCGCGAACAGGTCAAATTCTTCACGCAGACGATTTTCGATATATCGCGTATATGAAAAATGCAGTCCCGGCTTACCGCCCGAGGTGAATAAGATGAACAGCGGCGGACGGATACCGGCTTGCGTAAGAAACTGCACCTTGAGCCGCGTAAATCCGCCCTTTACCGGTGCCGGTGCAGAGCCGCCTTTGGGCTGCGTGACCATCTCCTCGAAAAAGCGGTTGAGCATCGAGGTTTGGATTCGTTTGTTTCTCGCCTCGTATGCCTGAGCTACGAGCGGCAAAACTTTTGCGACCCGCTGACCAGTCAATGCCGACATTGTCACGATCGGGGCCCAGTCGAGGAACTTCATCGCCTCGCGCAGGGTTCGTTCGAATTCGTATATCGTATTAGTCTCCTTTTCCTCAAGAGCATCCCATTTATTAACGGCGATGATGACCGAACAGCCGGAATCAACGGCATAACCAGCGATATTCGCATCGAGATTTGTCACACCCTCAATGGCATCGATCACGAGAATTGCAACGTCGGCTCGTTCGAGAGCCTTGCGGGCCATGATGACTGAGAGTTTCTCAGCCATCTCGTTCGTTTTTCCTTTGCGACGGATTCCGGCCGTGTCGATCAACGTGTAATTCTGTCCATCCACCGTCAAATGCGTATCGATCGCATCGCGTGTCGTACCGGCGATCGGCGAGACGATCACGCGTTCCTCGCCGAGGATTTTGTTGAGCAGCGACGATTTACCGACATTCGGGCGTCCGATGATCGCGAGTTTGATCTCGGTCGACTGCTCTTCTTCAACCTCTTCTTCAAATTCCAGATGATCGAAAACCTGATCGAGCAGATCGCCAACGCCCGTGCCATGCTCGGCCGAGATCGGCGACATTTCGAAGCCGAACTGGTAAAACTCATTCGCCTCATTCTCGACCGTTCGCGACTCGCATTTGTTTGCCGCGATTATCACCGGCTTTCCGGTATTTCGCAGCAAAACGCCAAGCTCCTCATCAAGCGGTGTTACACCGGCACGCGAATCAAGCACCCAAATGATCGCGACCGATTCGTCGATCGCAAACGAAGCTTGTTTAAAGATATTCGCCGGAATGATCGCTTCGTCATCAGGCACGATGCCGCCGGTGTCGACGAGGCGGAACATCTTCGCCTTCCACTCGACCTCGCCGAACATACGGTCGCGCGTAATGCCCGGCTGATCGCCGACGATCGCCTTGCGGCTGCCGGTCAGGCGATTAAACAGTGTGGATTTTCCGACATTCGGCCGGCCGATTATGGCAACTAGCGGTATATTCATCGTAAACGTTTAATTCTAGCAAACGACGGGTGTTATTGGCGATTGCCAAAAATAATTGAAAGAGACGGTAATGGCCCGAAAGTGTCGTATTAGAAAAATCGTTTCGGTTTCTATGCGGGTACTCTGCGTCTTCCTCGGCGATCTCTGCGTTAACTCATTTTAACGCAGAGACCGCAGAGTTTTTCGCGAGAGAAACGTGCCCCTCAGGCAAATACCATTTTGAGCTCGGGATTCACGATTTGCGTTGCGGCGAAAATAGGTATTGCTCCCATTGATGCATTACTGATACCGTTTAGATAATGGCACTAGCTTACAAGAAGTGCCGTTTCATCTCCCGTCCGTTGCCGCAAATGAGTATCCGATTTTCAGTAATAGTTCCCGCCTATAACGAGGCCCGTTATCTGCCTAGGTTGCTTGAGTCGATCGAGGCGGCGGCGGAACGTTTCGGCACCGCACAAATAGAAGTTATAGTCGCCGACAATCTTTCCACGGACAATTCTGCCGAGATGGTAGGTTCATTGAACTGCCGCACCGTGACCGTCACAAAACGCCGCTTCGCCGCCGCTCGAAATGGTGGAGCCAAAGCCGCGAGGGGCGAGGTGCTTTGCTTTATCGATGCCGATTCCGCATTGCACCCCGATACGTTTCGCAGGGTCAATGAGGCAATGCGAAACGAACGGATCATCGCGGGTGCGACCGGTGTGTTTCTCGAACGCCGTTCGATCGGACTGCTCGCGACGTACCTGTGTATGATCCCCGCGTTGTGGGTTACAGGCATTGATACAGGAGTTGTCTTCTGCCGACGCGAAGATTTTGACGCCGTCGGCGGTTACAACGAGGATCTCTACTTCGCCGAGGACGTTGCCTTTTTGTACGCCCTCAAACGCAGAGGGCGAGCAAAACAGCAACGCCTAACACGGCTTTCGGGAGTAAAAGCCCTTGGCTGCACACGGAAATTTGATGAAAAGGGAGATTGGCACTACTTCACCATGATGCCCAAATACGTGCTGCTGATGGCCAGACGAGGCATGAGCACGTTTCTCAAACAAGAGGACATTCCCAGCCTCACCGACTATTGGTATCGCCCCCGGCGGTAGGTCAGTTCTTTCGAAATTCGTAACCAATTCTAATATTGACGATGCCGTT
>JANPDK010000134.1:0-10067 GCA_031431415.1 Acidobacteriota bacterium
TGAGAGGGAAAAGAAGAGAACGAAGACAGAAAACTAAACTAAAAAGGAGCAACTGTAAACCTTGAACAGGACTAACAAACAAAGTGCAAACCTATACAAGGAATAACACTCTAAAGTGTCAACTTTCTTTAGGACGACACATAAACGTCTTTGTTCCATGTTCCAAGGTGGAACGGTGGAACACATGGAACACGAATTCGGTATTGCGTGCGAGTGGGGTAGTATCGAAATAAGAGGACACGACAATGGATTTCTATTTCCTGTTATTCTCGCTCTTTTTCCCGAGGCTGGTGATGCTTGCCTATCTCGTCATGTTTCCGCAACTATTCCCGGCGAACGCGGTGCCGCAATGGGCAGATATTCTGCTCGGGGTCTTTCTTCCTAGAATATTGATACTGATCTATATCTATCAGAATCTTGGTTACGAAAACATCTGGTTTGCGGCCCACTTGATCGTGGCAATATTGGCTTACTTCGGCGGAAGCCGTGAAACCGCGCGTCGCCGTCGCCGTCGGACAGAAAACTAAATGGATATTAAGATCGGCGATCAGTTCGCCACGACGCGTGAGATCACGGATGAATTGATACGCGCCTTTGCAGAGGTTTCGGGCGATCACAACCCGATACATCTTGACGAAGAATTCGCTGCCAAAACGCGGTTCGGGAAACGCATCGCTCACGGTGCGCTTAGCGGGGCATTGATCTCGGCGGTGCTCGGTCATGAATTCCGCGAACGCAAGATCGTCTATCTTTCGCAGACGATGAAGTTTACCGCTCCGACATTTATTGGCGACACGATAACTGCGACCGGCACCGTAACAGGCATCCGCGAGAGCAAAGGGATCGTTATCCTCGACACGATCTGTACCAATCAGCATGGCGAAGTAACCGTCCGCGGCGAGGCGGCGGTGATGATATTGCCCTAGGGCTGATTGGACTTGAAATCGCCTATTTGTAAGAATAAACAGTCGCGAAAAAACGCCTCTCCAAGCGCCGTGCATCCATGATCGCTGAAAATCTCATAGGTTTCGAAAACATTCCGCAGACGATACCGCATTACCTTTTTGAGTCGTTCACGCGGCACAACAAGCGTGATGCTCTGGCGTACAAGATCGACGATGCGTGGAACTATCTGAACGGCAACGAGGTCGTCGAGCGGGTCAAGCGTATCGCGATGGGTCTCGCCGCGTTGGGTGTGAAGGCCGGTGACCGTGTTGCGATCCTCTCTGAGAATCGCCCTGAGTGGTCCTTTGTCGACCTCGCGATCCTCAGCCTGCGGGCCGTAAACGTGCCGATCTATACGACTCAGGCGGTCGAGCAGATACGCTTTATCCTTGAGAATTCCGGTGCCAGGATGCTCTTTATTTCTGGCAAAAAGCTTTGGAAGCACGCCGAGCAAGCCATTCAAAGTGTCGAACGTCTCGAAAAGCTCATCTTCTTCGACGCCGCAGAAAAGGCTGACGATGGTCGTGCAATAACGCTGGCGGACGTCGAAGCCAAAGGTGACGAACACCGAAAGATCGATGCCGACGTGGTCGAACGCTCGCTTGCCGAGATTGATGCGAACGATCTCGCAACCATCATTTACACATCCGGTACTACCGGCGAACCGAAAGGCGTGATGCTGACGCATGACAACTTCGTCTCGAACATCGTCGCCATCTCAAAAGGCTTGCCGATCCGCTCGACCGACCGCAGCCTCGCGGTCTTGCCTCTGTCGCACATCTTCGAACGCACCGTCTTTTATGTACTTTGCGCGAACGGCGTGTCGATCCATTACTGTGCCGCCTTTGACCAACTCGCGTCGCATCTTGCTGAGGTCAGACCGACGATCATGACGGCAGTGCCGAGGCTTTTTGAGCAGGTTTATCACAAGATCGTTAAGAAAGGTAAGGCGGCCGGCGGTTGGAAAACTAAGCTTTTCGAACGGGCGCTCGATGTCGGTCAGGTGTATTGGGTGGCGAAAGACAAACGCCAACGCGTCTCGCCGTTACTCGCCGCACGCCACGCATTCTATGATCGCCTCGTCTTTTCCAAATGGCGTGCCGGAGTCGGCGGGCATCTGCGATTCTTCGTTTCCGGCGGAGCTCCTCTGAGCAAGAAACTAAGCTATGCATTCTGGGCAGCCGGAATTCCGATCCTGCAAGGCTACGGCATGACGGAGGCCTGCGTGACGTGTGCCAATCGCCCTGAGGATAACAAGGTCGACTCGATCGGCAATCCGTTTGAAGTCATCTAGATGAAGATCGCCGAAAAGGATGGCGAAGTCCTCGTCCGCGGCCGCAATGTCATGCGGGGTTATTACGACAACCCCGAGGCGACCGCTGCGGCAATCGATGCCGATGGCTTTTACCATACCGGCGATGTCGGCTACGTCGATACGGACGGCCATTTTCATATCACCGACCGTTTGAAAGATCTCTTCAAACTTTCGAACGGCAAATACGTCGCACCGCTGCAGGTCGAGAGTTTGCTAAAGCAAAGCCCGCTCGTCTCACAGGCCGTCGTCGTCGGCTCGGGCCGCAAACAGGTCGGTGCGTTGATCGTGCCCGATTGGGATGGTCTAAAAGAAGAGATGAAAGCTGAGGGCGTTGATACGAGCGGAACCCGCGAAGAACTCGCCGACAACGCGCTATTCGTCAAACGAATGCAGCAAGACGCCATCGACCTCACCCGCGAACTCTCCGACTACGAACGCGTCAAGCGCGTCTATCTGCTGCCCCGCGAATTCTCCATCGACAAAGGCGAAATGACCCCCACGCTCAAAATAAAACGCAGCGTAATAGACGAAAAATACTCCGAAGCCATCGACGACATCTGCGGCTCATAACACTCATCAGGTCGCCGTGAAAACAACGTCCGCAGCTTTATGACAAAGGCCACCGCGTTTCACAAATAAAACATTTGACAATAGACGCAACATTTGTTACGCTTCCTACAACGTATGGAAGACCTCGGCAGATATGCATCGTCGGTTGGGTAGGAGCCGAAAGATCCGTGGAAGAAGCTCCGCGAAAAGGCCCGCGAACAGTACGCAAAGGATCTCGCGATCAGCCTTTCGTACAACGAATCAATGCTCGAGGTCCGCCCCGCGAGTCATTGGATCACACGGCCCAGCCAGCAACGGCCACGCCGCGAGATCTTCGGCCCGCTCTGGCGGATGGGCGAGGTCGCCATCCTCTTCGGCCCCAAATCCTCCGGCAAAAGCCTCCTCGCCGTCCAACTCGCCGAAGACATCGCCACCGGCGGGCGATCGCTGACCGCCTTGTCAGAACCGGGAGCGATAGCGACTGGGCTCCGAGCGGTTTCGCGACTCAAGACTAGAGACTCCAGACTCAAGACTCTTCTGATCGATTTCGAACTCTCCGAAGCCCAGTTCACCGACCGCTACACCCAACCGCCCGCTTTCCCCGGGCAGCGTCCGCGTCGGACGCGGTTCAAATTCAAACGCGCCGCGCTCCAATGGGACGGCCGCGTCCCCGAAGCCTTTCGCGGCAACGTCAACAAATTCCTCGAGCACTCGATCCAAACCGCAATCGACCAGTCCAAAGCCAAGATCATCATCATCGACAGCCTCAACCACCTCCCGCGCAACATGGCGAACGCCGCCGGCGCAGTCAGCATGATGAAAAACCTAAAACACCAAGCCGCCCGCCAAGGCCTCTCGTCGATAAATGAAAGAGCTCTTGTCGCCAACGGCGACGGACATTAAAGCCTGGGGTGGAGGCTTGGCGGAACCCTAGGTTGGGTCGGTTCGAATGATCCGTCGCGTACGGTTGCGGGCCTACCGCAACACTGGCACGTCTTTCGTGCCAGAACGGGACGCATATGTGACGCGGAGATCGTTTGTCACCGTTGGCGACGGGACAAAAGAAAAAGCCCGCGATCGCTCGCGGGCGTTCTCATTAATCAACGCTTACTTAAGACACACGAGCGGGGCGGCCGCCTTTTTGGCCGTTTAGGCGGGCGGCTTTGGCTTTGGCGGGTGAGGTTTTGCTGCCGCCTATTTTGGCGAGTTCGCGCATCCACTCTTTTGTGCCGAAGATATTCGCGGCCAGTCCGGCGATGGTGTAGTGGGCATCGAGTTCGTCCCAATGAATGGCGTCACCTGCTTTTGTAATGTATCCGCTCTTGATCTCTTTATCGGTCGCGTTTTGTAGTTCCCTGATCTTCGAAACCGGAAAATCGATCCGCGAGCCGTCTTTCGCTCGGATGGAAACGATCCGCCGAACCGGGTCAAACTTGTAGCTCGTCGCCACCGGCTTTTCCTTGACGTAATCATCATAGAGGGCCTTGCCCCGAGCTATCTGCCTTTCCAATTCTTTCTCGTCGATCACAACCGCCCATTCGTCATTTTTTGGCATCTTGAACCTCTTTAAACTTGGCCATCAGCTGGCCCTGATTTTTGCAGAATATTCGGTACGCCCGGCTGACGTCAGAATCTTTTATACGGTGATCAGTCGGGCCGATCTCGGGCATCTCACCGGGTCTTGAGAAATAGATCTTCATTTTCTTACCGTCCACCTCAATATCGACGTGCGGCGGGTCGTGGTCATTCGGATAAAGATTGAACCGGATGCCCCGAATTGTAATGGCTCCCATAAGATTTGTCGGTCAAACCCTGGATTCCCGCCTAAGCTTTGATGCTAAACCCAAGCGGCTGGGTTTGTCAAGGATTTGAAATTTACATCTGTAAAAATGCGAACGCGAAATTGTAGCCCGAATGCGCCGATCTCGCAAACGCCTGTTCGAGTGAGCGGCGTGTTCGACCCCTTCAGGGTCGGGGGCATTGGTGCCAAGTTCCCGGGGTTTTACCCCGGGCTATTATCTGTATCCCTTTCAGGGAAAAAGAGAAAGCCCGCGATTGCTCGCGGGCTTTCTGCTGACTACTGACTACGGGCTTCTGAGGATGAGGCTGTGCGAGCTGTCTTCCATATCGACATTTTTGCCGCGGGCGTCAAATTTTTAATTTTACGGCTTTAGCACTTGCGGTTTTATTACGCGAGAATTTTGCATTTTTACTTTCGACTTGCGTGATCCCGTCGAAGGTTTTGTTGATGGAGGTTATGGAAGGTATATGCTCGGAGATCGAGCATTCCAGGCTTTGCCCCTCGATGTGCGGAAACGGCTATGCCTTTCCGTCAAGGCCACTCAACCAAATTGAGGCTACGCCTCCGCTCTGCGCCGCGTCAGCGGCAGGGTGAATGTAGCCGTGCGGTTTCAACCCACGGTGAGCTGGTGTAAAATTATCCGCGTCGCGTCAGCGACGGTTGAAATATCCTTCGGGCTTCGCCCCTCGATGAGCGGAAACGGCTATGCCTTTCCGTCAAGCCACCTCATCTAAACCGAGGCTATGCCTCCGCTTTTACTTTCATTTCCAGGCCCAATCGGTTATAAATAATGCAGTTTAAATCCCAATGATTGACCGCATCGAAGAAATAAAAAATTACCGCGAGAAGGTGTCAAAAGCCAGCGTCGAGGCGACGAAACGTGAGGCTTTCAAGGATCTTCTTAACCGGCTCTTTGCCAATAATCCGGAAACCAAAAATATAATTGATGTTATAACAAGCGGTGCGGAGAAAAAGATCTTAAATATTCCGCGAAAAGATAGAATTCATCGTGGAGCCGCCGACCAGCTTTATAACAAGATAATCATTGAGTTTGAAAATGACCTAAAGAAGACGCTCGCCCACGCGAAAGAGCAGCTTTCAGGTTATCTCTTGGGTCAATATCATTCCGGTCATGGCTACAACTACACGCTGATTGCCTCCGATTTGATCGAATGGAAAGTCTATTCGATAGATATTTCCTCGCTCGAACGCCTTAGCGAACTCCGCGAAGATGAAGTAATTCTCAACGAGATCAAAACATCCTCGTTCACAGTCAAAGACGAAAATGCGGAGGAGTTTTATTACTGGATAGACCGATTTCTGTTTAAGGAAGAAAAGCTAAAACCGACATTACGTGGCATCGAGGAAGATTTCGGAAATCAGAGTCTCGTTTTTCGCGAATCTTATATCGAAATGCAGGAGCATTTCGAAAAGGTTAAAGATTCGGGCGAGGTTCAAGTTGCGTTTGAGCAATGGAAGAAAACTCTGAGCATTGCTTATGACAGCTTCAACGATTCGTCTAATAACTTTCTGATTCACACATATTTGAGCGTCTTCTCAAAGATGCTGGCCTACGCGGTCGTTGCAAATGACGATTATATTAACGACGACGAAATGCAGGCGATCATCGACGGCTCGATCTTTCATAAGCTCAATATCAGCAATTTTGTCGAGAACGATTTCTTCTCATGGATAAGGACTGACGAAAGTTATAGGGCATTAAAAAATATCTTTCGCCGGATCGCACAGGAATTATCGACCTTTGATTTTCGCGAGGTTGACGAAGACATTCTAAAGGGCGTCTATCAGGAATTGATCGATCTCGATACGCGACAAAAGCTTGGCGAGTATTACACACCGGATTGGTTATGCGAACGTATTGTTTCCGAGTTCGAATTCACCGCGACCGACAAGATTCTCGACCCGGCCTGCGGCAGCGGATCATTTCTTCGTGCCGTTATCGACAAGCTAAAACGCGATCTGCCCGGTGCAAAGATCGAGGACATCAACGAACAGGTTCACGGCATAGATATTCACCCGCTTTCTGTCCAGATCGCTAAGACAACGATCCTTCTGGCGTTGGGAAACAAAGTGCGGTATGCAAACACACCGGTTCACCTCAACGTAATTTTGGCAAATACCTTGCTTACGCCAAAAGGCGTTGCGACGCTGTTCTCAAATCAATTTAATATGGAAATTGATAAGGAGCAGTTGTCTCTGGACACGGCGATATTCGAGGATGGCAAGCTGTTTGACGAGGCACTTGACCTTAGCGAAGAGTTGGCTGAACAGACGGAAAACCAAACCGCGATCAAGCTGGATGCCTTTGCTAAGATTCTCCAAAACCATTACAAAGATGGAGATATTAAACCGGAAGTCGCAGAGGACTTTTACCGAATTTATCAAGGGCTAAAAGCCGTAAAAGAGGCGGGACGCGACAGCATTTGGAAGTTTATTGTTCAGAATCTATATAAGCCATATTTCCTAGCTGAGAAATTCGATTATGTTTTTGGTAATCCGCCGTGGTTTACATATAGCTCGATCCGCAACGAGGCATATCAGGATACGCTTGATGCCTTGGCAAAAGATTACGAGGTTAAGCCCGCTAAAGCGGCAAATTATCCGCACCTTGAGATTGCCGCTATATTTCTTGCGTATTGCAGCAGTTACTTTTTGAAGGACGGTGGCAAGATCGGCTTTGTCTTGCCGCGATCATTCTTTAGTGCCGACCATCACGACAACACGCGAAAGGGCGAGGCCGAAGGTTTCCAGCTCTCTGAGATTTGGGATTTGGACAGAGTTTCGCCGCTTTTCCGTGTGCCAAGCTGTGTTTTGTTTGCTGAAAAGGCGGAGAAAGTAACTGGCGATAAACGCGCAAAACAGAAACAGGACAATTTCGACAGTTATACAACCAACGGCATTCCTGGAATCGAGTTTTCCGGCCATCTCTCAGTTCATAACTGCAACTGGGATTATGCCGGAGACCTCTTATCCGAAGAGAGCGAGACATATTTCTATTCACGCCAAGGCAATTCGTCCGCTTTCAGCAAACGAAGAACGGTCGCGCAAGGAGATAATCCGTATAAGAAACTTTTCAAACAGGGAGCGACAATCGTTCCGCGAACTTTCTATTTTGTTGAGCTAAATCAGGAAGAACCGCCCGACTACAAAGACAGGATAATCAATGTTAAGACCGCTGAGGATGTTGTGGTCGATGCCAAGATGCCTTGGAAAGGCTATACATTTTCGGATCGTATTGAAAGCCAATTTCTTTTTCGGACAGCCCTGTCCAAAAGTATTTTGCCTTTTGTTCTCTATAAGCCCAACTTGATGGCCTTACCTCTGACCGTTAAAACCGACAATTTTGGGATCAAGTCTCTTAAGCTTCACTCATCGAAAGAATTGAGGGACGGGGGATTCTTAAACGCCTCGCGTTGGTTTGGAAAGACAGAATCGATTTGGAACAAAAATAAAACTGAAAAATCGAAAGATATGTCTGCCAACAGCAGATTGAATTTTCAATATGGAGTTACCGAGCAAAATCTCAATGACAAATATTTGGTTTTGTACAATTCGTCCGCCAAAGACGCGAACGCCACTGTCGTCAAGCGGAGTGAAACTGATTTTGAATTTATTGTTGAAAGCGTGACGTATGTTTTATTCACTTCTAATCTCAAGGAAGCCTACTATTTGACGGCAATCCTTAACTCAGCCGCACCGAACGAAATGATGAAAGATTTTCAGGCGCGCGGATTGTACGGAGCAAGGCACGTTCACAAGAAAATCCTCGACATCTATTATCCCCGCTTCGACAAAAGTGATGAGACGCATTTAAGGCTGGCGGAACTAAGCAAGGCCGCTCATGCAAAGGCCTCCGCATTTCTCGCGGCAAATCCGCCACAACACGACCTGACCCCAATGCGTCTTGGCAGACTCCGCCTCGACATCAAAAAACACTTGAGCCAAGAAATGCGCGACATCGACGCATTGGTTGAAACACTAATAGGCTAGCCGCAAACTGGAGGCATAGCCTCATGAACCTTTGAGGGGTGATGCCCGGAAAGGCATAGCCGTTTCCGCACATCGAGGGGCGAAGCCCGAAGACTTTTCACCCGTCGCTGACGCGACGCGGGGGATTTTTCATTACACTTTTCCGTGGGTTGAAACGCCACGGCTACATTCATTTGATCGCTATGCGACCAGAGCGGAGGCGTAGCCTCAAAATTCATTTTAGAATCTTTCGGAAAGGCGTAGCCGTTTCCGCACATCGGGGGGCGTAGCCCAAATCCGGGGAAAAGAGTGTTCCACCTGTTCCATGTGTTCCAGCGTTCCACCCTGGAACATGGAACAGCATGTCCGGCTCCCCTCCTTACGAAGAAGGGGTGGATGCCGACGCCTTTTGTCGGCAGACGGGGTGGTTCTCTGGTTGGAGTTCGAGATCGCTACGAGAATACCTCCGCCGTCGCGAGAGAACCACCCCGGCCTGAAGGCCACCCCTCCTTCGTAAGGAGGGGAGTTTAGGAAAGAAAAAGCCTCGTCGATTGCTCGACGCGGCTTTTTTAAGAATGCCCTGACTTCGTGCGGGCTTCTGCAATGGACGACTATTCGGCTACTGCCATTTCTTTGTCGGCTTTCTTTTCGCGGTTGAGGCCGCCGATCTGGATCATGGGTTCGGCTTTTAGGCCGGCTTTTTCGGTGACCATTTGGTTGTAGAGTTTACGCATCATCTGCATTTCCTCTGCGGCGGTTTTGGGGCCTTCCATTTCCGGTTTGTTTGGACGGGAAAGGTCGACCTCGTTGAGGATCAGGCTGTGCGAGCTGTCTTCCATATCGACATTTTTGCCGCGGGCGAAGACCTCGTGGCGGCCCTGGTCTTTGTACCACTGAGCGACGGTTGCATTTTGGTGCATGTGCTCGATGATGTTTCTCCAACCGATTCCTGTGTTATATGCACAGAAGCTGATCTCGCCTTCCTGTGTGCCGTAGGGGATGATGCACATTTCGGTGCGGCGGAAATCGTAGTTGAAGAGATCCTGGAACCACATTCCGGCGATGAAGAGGAAGTTCCACGGATCCTGACGGCGTTTCTCGATGTCCTCGGCGGTGCGGTCTCCGCCGACCTTGCCGTAATCTTTGCCCGAGAGGCCGAAAGATTTGTCGAACTTCTTCAGGATGCCGCCGAGCGTCAGGGACTTCGGTGCACCGTACGGGTTGTAATTTTTTAGCAGTGCGAGGCCCATCATGATATTAGAGAACCACTTGCCGCGGTTGGTATCGGTGATGTGCTGCATGTCGGTGACGAGGCCTTGTATATTAAGGAACTGCGGCACCGGTGCCATTTCTTTTGTTTCCTTATTGACCATCACGGCCGTGCCGACACCGCAATTCGGGTGGCAGCCGCATGAGACCTGGCCCCAGTCATTCTCAGGACCGTGGACAACGTCGGCGAAATCGGCG
>JANPDK010000135.1:0-9427 GCA_031431415.1 Acidobacteriota bacterium
GCGGAATACGGCGCCTGCAAAAATCCGTTTGCCGCGTAAGCCTGGCCTTTGAGCGCGTTGTCGCCGCTCATCTCGCTCTGAGCGATCAGCTCGTCGGGAAACCATGTTTCGGGTGCGATGACATTTGGCTGCGGCGGACCAAATTGTGTCGCCTCGGCCACGACCTTTTCCGCATCGGCGGGCGAGAATCTTAACACCGCGATCAGCATTTTCGTATTCGCATTCTCCTTCCAAACAACGTCCTCGACCTCGTACGACACGCGAACGAGAAGACCGAGTTCCTCGACATTGGTTTTCGCCGAATTAGCCTTGGCGGCGGGGCTGTTAACGCCGGATGTTGATGCCGGTTGGTTGGCGTTCTTGCTGCCGCCAGCACATGCCGTGAAAGTTACGGCGAATAAAAACAATGATAAAATCACACCGGACTTCGAGATCAACATTTGGTAATTGTATGCGGATTCCGTCCGGATTTGCAATTTTGGACCTCCGACGGGAACCGCGGCGTTTAGTCTAAATACCATTATGACAGCATCAAAATCGGCAGTATGGTACGCGATGCTCGTGCTATTCGCGATCAACACGCTGAACTTTTTCGACCGCCAGATACTCGGTGCGGTAGGCGAACCGATCCGTAAGGAATTCGGGCTCGATGACGCCTCACTCGGGCTGCTCGGAACCGCCTTCACGCTGTTGTACGCTTTCGTCGGCGTCCCGTTGGGAAGGCTGGCAGATCGAGTCGGTCGAAAAGGGATCCTGTCAGCCGGCGTGTTCGTTTGGAGTCTCCTCACCGCGGCGTCCGGCGTCGCGCAGACTTTCTGGCAAATATTCGCCCTGCGGCTAGGCGTCGGTGTCGGCGAGGCCTCGTGCGCACCGGCCGCGACTTCGCTGATCGGCGACCTGTTTCCCCCAAGTTGGCGTGCCAAGGCCCTCGCGATCTTTATGCTTGGGCTGCCCGTGGGCGTCGCGTTGAGTTTTGCCGTTAGCGGAACTGTGGCAAAACAATACGGATGGCGTGCGGCGTTCCTGGTCGCGGGGATTCCGGGTATTATCTGTGCAGTCGCCGTTTTATTCATCCGCGAACCAAAACGGGGCTCTTCTGAGATACACGACATCGGCGAACAGAAACGTCCGGGCTCGCCATATCTGCTTATACTCAGATCGCCGACGATGCGATGGATCATCATTTCAGGCGCCGTTCATAATTTTAATATGTACGCGATCGGGGCCTTTATCACGCCGTTTTTGATGCGTTATCACGGGCTCGATATTCAGCAGGCTAATTTCGTTTCCATGTTGGTTTACGGCGTGATGGGCGCACCCGGTTTGCTGATAGGCGGTTATGTCGGGGATCTGGCGGTCAGACGGCGACCCAACGGACGAATGCTGGTCGGCGCTTTCGCAATACTTCTCTCGGTTCCGACCATATATTTCGCACTCAGTGTTTCGAAGGGTGGCACGACGATGTTTTTGGTGCTTATGGGCGTCGCGTGCTCTCTGATGTACTTCTATTATGCGACAGTGTATTCGACGATCCAGGATCTAACTGAGCCGCGGCTGCGCGGAACCGCAATGGCGGTCTACTTCTTTGCGATGTATGTGCTTGGTGCGTCGCTTGGCCCATATGGAACGGGGTTGTTGAGTGATTACTTTACCAAGGCGACCGCAACGGCGGCGGGCGTGACCGATCTTTCACAGACGGCACTCGAACCATTTCGAGCGGACGGACTTCATACTGCGATGTACATAATTCCGCTCCTTGGAGTTATTCTGACAGTGGTCTTGCTTCTTGCCGCAAAAACTGCAACAAATGACATTGCTAAAATACGTGCCTGGATGCGTGACGCCGCACCCGGCAAAGATCTGGAGGAAAAATATGAAAAAATATAAACTGATAATTCTGTCGGCTCTGCTTTTGACTGCATTCGCATCGGTTTTGCAAGCTCAGCAAAGCTCGCCGAAAGCAGCTATGATCTCATTCAATAAGTTTGACCGCTCGCATTCGCAAACCTTCACGCGGCAAAACATCGAAAGTCGCAAACGCTGGTTTTCAGCGGAACTTTACAAGCTTTTCCTTAACGAACTGAAACGTGAAGCCGTATACATAAAAACTAACCCGACGGACAAGCCACACTTTGGGGACGGGCTTCCCTTCCAGCCACTCGACGAGCCCTGCACGCTAAACGGCAAAAGCTACAAGCGCCAGCTCACATACGGCCAAATCACGATCAAGGGAGACGCCGGCAATGTCGATGTTCATTATAAGTATCCAAAAGGCTGCAATCTGCCGGATATCCTCTACGCCTTTAACATGGAAAAAGAAAAACGCGGCTGGGTCATCTCCGATATTCGATATTTCCCCGGAGACAAATCGCTGGTCGAGGACTTGAATCGAACAATGTACTAGAAGCTACCCGGTCAAAAATGGTCTCGCTAATATGTTAAAATCACGCTTGTTATTAAAATAACTTATGTCACCCGAGATCAAAGAAGCATTAACAGAAGTTCAAGAGGAAAAGCAGCGTTGGGAAGACGAAACGCTCGCAAAAGTGCTGGCGAAAGCACCGGAACGCAAGGCGTCTTTCGAAGGCATCAGCCTCGAACCCGTCGATCGGCTGTACACCGAGGCCGATGCCGAAGGCTTGAGCGAGGTCGGTTTCCCCGGCGAATATCCGTACAAACGTGGCATTCATCCGACCGGTTATCGCGGCAAACTGTGGACGATGCGGCAGTTTGCCGGGTTTTCGTCGCCGGAGGAAACCAACCGCCGATTTAAATACTTGATGGAGCAGGGCCAGACCGGTTTGTCCGTTGCTTACGATCTTCCTGCCTTGATGGGCCTCGATTGCGATTCCCCACTCAGCGAAGGCGAGGTCGGCAAATGTGGCGTAGCGGTATCGTCGCTTGCTGATTTTGAAGTGTTATTCGATGGCATTCCGCTCGATCAGGTGACGGTTTCTCAAACAATAAATGCTCCCGCACCAATCTTTCTGGCGATGTATTTGGTTGTCGCGGAGAAGCAGAAAGCTGATTTCAACAAGATCTCAGGCACGCTGCAAAACGATATTCTCAAAGAATACATCGCCCAGAAAGAATGGATCTACCCGATCAAACCCGCGATGAAACTCGTAATCGACACGTTCGAATACACGACCAAACACGTCCCGAAATACAACCCGATCTCGGTCAGCGGCTATCACATCCGTGAGGCCGGAGCGACGGCTTTGCAGGAACTGGCGTTCACTCTGCGTGACGGTGTCGAGTACGTTCAGTATGGCGTCGATCGCGGAATGGATGTTGATGAATTCGTTCCGCGCATCTCATTCTTCTTTAACGCTCACAACGATTTCTTCGAAGAGATCGCCAAATATCGAGCCGCCCGCGTCGTCTGGGCAAAGACGATGAAAGACCGATTCGGAGCAAAGCATCCGCGAACGATGCAGATGCGTTTTCACACTCAGACGGCCGGGGTTTCGCTCACGGTGCAGCAGCCGCTAAATAACATTGCACGTGTAGCGATTCAGGCCCTCGCTGGCGTCCTTGGCGGCACACAGTCGCTTCACACCGATTCGTACGACGAGGCACTTGCATTGCCAACCGACGCAGCAGCCTTGATCGCTCTGCGCACACAACAGATCATCGCCGAAGAAACGGGCGTGGCCAATACCGTCGACCCGCTCGGCGGCAGCTACTATGTCGAGTCGCTCACACAGAAAATGATCGACGGCTGCATGGACTATTTCGAAAAGATCGACGCCTTCGGCGGCATGGTCGAGGCGGTCGAGGCCGGATTCCCTCAGCGTGAGATACAGGAATCTGCCTATCAATACCAAAAAGCTGTTGAACGCAACGAACAGGTCATCGTCGGCGTCAACAAATACGCCATGGACGAAGGAGTTTCAAATTACCAGATTCTCCAAATCGAAGAAGGCATACGCGACCACCAACTCCTCCGCATGGAACACGTCAAATCCATCCGGGATAACGGTGCTGTCGCTAACTCGCTCGAAAAGGTCAAACAGTCCGCTAAAACCGGTGAGAATTCAATGCCCGCAATCATCGAGGCAGTTGCAGCATACGCGACGGTTGAAGAAATTTGTGTCGCTTTGCGGGATGTCTATGGTATCTATGAGGAACCAGCCTTTTAAGTTTCGAATTTTATTCTAGCAGCTAGCTACTAGCCGCTAGGAGCTAGAAAAACCGATGCAGAATTTTCGCAATTTACAGGTGTGGCAGAAAGCACACGAACTTGTACTCGAAATCTACGAGCTAACCGCCGATTTCCCTCGCGACGAATTATTTGGCTTACGGACCCAGTTGAGAAAAACGAGCGTCGATATCGCTGGGTACATTGCCGAAGGCTGTGGGAAAATGGACGATGAAGACTTCGCCAGATGTATTGGTACTGCTCTCGGCCACGCCAACCGCCTCGAATATTTTGCCCTCGTAGCTTCTGATCTACATATATTGCCAGACGAAAAATATGAGAAGGTAAACAGCCGGATCGTCGAGGTTTCTAAAATGCTAGGATCGTTCTGGAAGACCTTAAAGAACCGATAGCATACCAGCCTGACTATTTCCCATAACTAACCCGCCAGATCTTACGTCCGCCATCATCGGCGATCAGCAGCGAGCCGTCCGAATTAACCAGCAATCCAACCGGCCTTCCCCAGACCTCATTCGAATTCTCATCGGGCAGCCAACCTGAAACGAAATTCTCATAGCGATTCCCTTCTAACTTTCCTTTGGCGTCGAACGGAATGCGAACCACGGTGTAACCGGAAAGTTTTGCTCGGTTCCAAGAACCGTGAAAAGCTACGAAGGCATCGCCCTGATATTCTTTCGGAAACATTTTTCCTGTGTAAAACTGAATCCCCAGTGCAGCCACGTGCGATTGAAAAATAACGTCCGGGACAATCGCTTTGTCGACCAGTTCCGTTTCTTCCTTCCTTCGCGGATCCCGGTTCTTGCCCAGATATGAGTAGGGCCAACCATAGAATCCGTCTTCCTTCACGCTCGTCGCATAATCTGGCACCAGATCGTCGCCGAGGCCGTCGCGTTCGTTGACGGCGGCCCAGAGTTTGCCGGTTTTTGGATTCCACGCGAGGCCGATCGGATTTCTGAGGCCGCCGGCGTAGATACGGTGATTCTTGCCATCGGGATCATAGACCGAGATTGCCGCACGTTTCGGATCGGCCTCGACATCGACATTTGTCGCCGAACCGATCGAGACGAACATCTGTTTGCCGTCCTTCGAAAACAAAATGTTTCGTGTCCAGTGCTGGTTATAACCCCCGGGCGTCAACTCAACGATCTTTTCCGGCTCGCCGTCCGCGATGGTCTGTCCGCTCTTATACTTGAAACGCACGACCGAATCGGTATTTGCCACATAGAACCATTCTTTGTGAAAGGCCATCCCAAATGGCTGTGAGAGTTTACTCGAAAAAATAAACCGCTGGTCCGCCTTCCCATCTTTGTTAGCATCGCGCAAGACGACCACCGAATTCGCCCTGGAATCCGCCACAAAAACATCTCCATTCGGAGCTAACGCCATCCAACGCGGATATCTAAATTCGCCCTCGGCAAATACATTTACCTTAAACCCTTTCGGCACAATGAGTTTCGCATTCGCAGGCTGCCCAATGACGCGTGACGAACGCCGTGCACTCTCGGTGTGAAATGGCATCGGCAGCTTCGCCGGGTCGTATGACATCACGTTTGGCCGATCGAACTGCACGATCTCGGGCATCGGCGGAGCGACAAATGGAGTCGCGGTCGGCGTCGGCGTCTGGGTCATCGTGGCGGTCGAAAACAATGCGACGACGACGGCGAATTTGATACAATTACGTTTCATAAGCATAAGTAAAGAGATGTCGGAAATCTTATCGATCATCGAACAGAATAGCGGTACGCGAGCGTCAAGCACAAGTTTGTTAGGGCAGCGAGGCGAGAATTTAGCTGTTGAGTTCCTGATCGCAAGAGGTTTTCGAATAGTCGTGGCCAATTTCAAAGTCCCGGTCGGACGGAACAGCAAAGGCGTTTCGGTAACAGGCGAGATCGACATCATCGCTCTTGATGGCGAGACGCTTTGCTTTATCGAGGTTAAAACTCGCCGGTCGGACGAGTTCGTTCCCGTCATAGCCGCCGTCGATCTACGCAAGCAACGACAGATCGCCCGCACAGCCCGAGTTTACCGGCGAATTTTTGGCGTGACTGACATCGAGCATCGATATGATGTCGTGACCGTCCTACTCCCGAAACATGCAAAGGTCCAGATCGACTTGGTAAAAGGATTCTGGACCGACGCGGTCTTTCAACGAAAGACCTGGAGCCACGCCGCGTGGTACGAAAATAGTTGAACAACACGGCCCAAATCGCGTAATATTGTCAGGAATTACCAATATGAAAAATATATTTTACATCTCATTTCTCGTTCTATTTGTGTTTACCATGGCTGCCTTTGCCCAAAAGCCGGCTCCGGCACCTTCGCCAGCTCCGACTCCGGCGGCCCTTGACATTTCCGGCAAATGGAATCTACAGGCTGACGCCAACGGACAGGTTATCGATATTCTGGTCGAGATCAAGCAGACCGGCGACACGTTCATCGGCACAACAACATCCATGATCGGAAATGGCACGATCGAGGCAGGAAAGGTTACGGGCAAAACCTTTACCGCTCTGCTCAAGGCTGATGTTCAAGGCCAGATGGTCGATTTTAAGATGGAAGGCGCGGTTGCGGACGGTTCCAAAATTAGTGGGTCTTTCGCAAATTCAGGATTTGGCACAATACCTTTCTCGGCTGTTAAAGAAAAGAAATAGCACGTAAAAAGGAGGCTTCTGCGGCCTCCTTTTTTTCTATCTCTTACTTCGCGGCTGCTTGCCGTCCGTAAGGACAACAAAGTCGCCGATATCGGTGTGCTTCGCCTTATCAAATATCTTGAAGTCATCTTCATAGCGAATGGTGACGACCGTCACTCGGGTCTTCGGGCGGTATTTCAGAAGGTGCTCGACCGTGCCGAGTCGGCTCTCTGTGTGGAAGCTGCCGTTTAGGTGAACAGCAAGCCCGTTCTTGTTCTTCTTCAGAAATGTCGCTACGGCGTGTGCCATCGAGGCGTCCCAGAGCGATTGCGACGCCAAGATCTTGTCAATTCCCATTTGAGCTTCCGGACTCGGGCCCATTAGTGCCTTGAACTTGGCAGCGTATGCCGCAGATGGTTCGCCATACGGGAGCGGCGGCAGCCATTTCAGAGCGTCTTTCGAAAGCCCGCTCAACGCGTCTCTCCCGTTTCGAGAAACCATATTGATGTACCGTCGCGGAGCGTTTGCGGCGATGACAGGCAGCTTTTTCTCCTTTGCGAGTTCGACGAGCGGACGGTAATCCCACTTATAATTGCCCCACGGACGCGAGCTAAGCAAGAAATGATTCTCTGTAACCAAGCCGCTAAGATATTCATCCACAACAACTTGCACATCACGCTCAAACATCTCCAACGTCAGGCCGAGCTTGCGATTCGCCATCTCAGCTTCAACTATTTGCCGAAACACTTCTGCCTGAAAGGCGTGACCGACAGCATCGTCATGATTCTCGCCAAGGAAAACTGCGTCGCTTGCTTTCGCCATCTTTAGAATATCGGCAAGAGTTGCCGGATTTCCCTTTCCGTCGTAGATACGATACTGCTCGGCATCGAGCTTGATCTGGGCCGCAACACTGATCGCCGCGATAACCAAAAGTACAATCAACAAACTTATCTGTCTCATAAACTATTTTCCACCCGCTAGTATCTGCGCGGCGAGCAACGGCATCGTCAGTTCGTGATGGCCCGTGATCGAATATCCGCGGCCAGCCCCGTTCGCGGTTGGGCGATGCACGACATTTGTCAGCGGACGATAGCGTTGCACGAAATCAAAATTGGCTGTGGTGATGTCATTAACCTCGTGACCAAGATTACGTACGACCGATATCGCTTTCATAAAGATCTCGGGCATAACGACCGCTGAGCCGTAGTTGATGTAAACCCCACCGCCATCCATCTCTTTTACGAGCGAACAGATCAGACGAAAATCGGTGTGCGATGTCGCCCCGAGATCTGCCCCGTTTGCCGACGCGTGAAAATGCCCGATGTCCGCCCCGACAGTCAGATGTGCGGTGAACGGAACGCCGCGTTTATATGCTTCACACAACATCGACTTATCGGCATTCGGCGTATATAGGGCAACGACTTCCCTGCCCATCGCTTCCCCGAGGCCGATGCCATCGATGCGGCCTTTGCGGGCTGCCGCGTTGAGTATCTCGCCGGTTTCTTTGGCCGCTCCAAAATCACCCTTGCCGAGCGTCGCGTCAACATCCTCGCTGGTAAAACCAACAATCGCGATCTCGGTGTCGTGCACCAGCACCGATCCGTTTCCCGCAATCGCCGTCACAAAACCTCGCTGCATCAGGTCGATCACGATCGGAGCAAGTCCGGTTTTCACGACATGGCCGCCGAAACCCCAGATTATCGGCTTTCCGAGATCGCGGGCGCGACGTATCTGTTCGGCAAGATCCCGAATGCTCTGAACCGCAAGTATATTTGGCAATTTCCCAAGAAAATCCGAGATCGAATCGTCGGGCGAGGGCGGTACGGCGAAGTCAGCCACCGTCACCTTGCTCAGCCGCGAGGCAAGTTCGTAGGTCCTGATATGGTCGAGATCGATCGGTTCGAGGTCTTTATAAATACTCATTAGAGTGGTGGTGTATCCAAACGATTTTACACAAATACCACGCAAATCAGAAAGTAATGCGTGTTCCATGTTCCTCGCTGGTACGGTGGAACAGGTGGAACACATGGAACAACGAAAAAAAGGCGGCCTTTTGAGGGGCCGCCTTTTGGTTTGGGTTGAATGGGAAGTAGTTTCGTTGCTTTGGGTGTTATTCCTGGGCGATGAAGTCTACCTCCGCGAGGTTCGAGTCGGTGGTGACGCTTCTCGTTGCAAAGCTGTAGCGACTGGTGTTGACGCCGAGCGTGTAGGTCTCGCCGGCTGCCAGGTCGTCGAAGCGGTAGTAGCCGAAGGTGCCCGTGGTTACCGTTCGTGCTCTTCCCGTTGCGTCGAGTATCGTCACCTTTGCTCCGCGGATACCGCGGCCATCGACGGTCGTCACTCTGCCTGCGACTTCCGTTCCGGTTGCCAGCGGCCCCGAGATCAGCACTGCACCATCGGTGTAGCGTGCCTCGAGCGTGTTGCCGATTGCATCCGAGACGCCCTTCGGAGCGAGTGATCCGGTCAGTCTGACCCTCGACTCGCCACCGGCGGCATTTGCCGCTACATCGAACGTGATCGTGATCAGGCGTTTGATGTTCGAGCTTATGCCAAGTGGCTCGGTCGAGTCGATCAGGACACCAATGCGGCCGTTGCTCACGTCGTTGTCATTGATCGTCAGCACCGTACCTTC
>JANPDK010000136.1:0-22414 GCA_031431415.1 Acidobacteriota bacterium
TGAGAGGGAAAAGAAGAGAACGAAGACAGAAAACTAAACTAAAAAGGAGCAACTGTAAACCTTGAACAGGACTAACAAACAAAGTGCAAACCTATACAAGGAATAACACTCTAAAGTGTCAACTTTCTTTAGGACGACACAGTGTTCCATGCGTTTCATCTGTTCCAGCGTTCCACGCGCGGAACATGGAACACGCACGAAAAAACACCGCCGAAAGCTGATGATCGCGGCGGCATGAAAGAGCGGCGCGGCGGATTTGCGGCTTTGCCGCGTCGCAGTGCGGCGATGGTTGTGGCTCGCCGGTTCCGTGGGCTACAAACATGTGGCAAACCTTTTTTAAAAGACATATCTATCTCAATGGTGTAAGATTAGACGAAACACTATCAGAAACTTTGCCGCTGAAACTCGGTATTTTAGAAGGAGTATATTTATGGCTAGATCGTCGTTAATGCTGATCGCGGCTGTAGCCGTCGCATCATTTTTCGCCCAATCGGCAGCGGGACAGTTCCCGATCCCGAAGATCACACTGCCGAAGATCACCAAAAAGGAGGCTCCGCCGACTACGACTACGACTAGTCCGGACGCGGTCACTCCCACTTCGGATTCCTCATCGGCAGCCCGGGACGGCGATGTGCGCGGAAAGCCGATACCGGGATCGAAGATAACCTTTTCGAACAATCCGGACGGTTCCAACCCAAAAACCACCTTCAGCTCTTCGGAGTACATCTATGGCCGACTCGATCTCGGCGGCAGGACCGTCTATGACGCCTTCGGGCTGAAGAACTTAGGCGACGCAAAGTTCTATTACATCTGTTATCACATGTCAATATTTCAGCCTGGCAAGGAGCCGTGGGAACACGCTTGGCACAACGGGCGCAGCTTTGTGTTGATGACCAAGGAGTACGCCCAAAAGACCTACTGGAACTTTGACGTGCTGCCCGATCCGGCGAACATATCCACTCTCATGGGAGCTATCGAGGATGACCTGAATTATTTCAACTCGCCCGCAGGCATCTACTCACAGTTTTATAACGCCGACAGCGCACGAAGCCTATTTCCCCAAACTGGGACATATACCGTCGACATTACCCTCTTCGGCAAGTCATACGACGATTGGGGCAAACCGACCGGCGAAACCGAAAAGTATCCGACGGCATCGACCAGATTTGCGTTCCAATTCAGCGGCACGGACGGGCAAACCCTGGTCGCAAATCACACGAAAGCCAGGGGAAGCGTAGAGGCCGCAAAAAACAGACGAGAAATGCTCCATGCGATGCCGGACTACTGGGCTAAAGGCGCAACTCCGCCCGAACCAAAACTAGGTCCCGCACGGCTCGTCCCTTTGATCAAGGGTTTCATCGGCAAGTGGAACCTGACGTATATCAAGCACGTGATATATCCTTTCACGGGACCCCTTTGGGTGATCCAGAAGAATGATCTCGGAATACCGGAATACCGTATGGTAAGCCCGTATATTTACATCATTTACAAGGACCCGAAAGACAACTCATGTCAGCTCGGAGCCCTGTACATGCGCGAACCCTACGCGGGAGCCGGCACTTACGGCGAACCGTATCTTGGCGGCATCCGCGATGTCCAGTATATCGACTGCGCCGCGGTCAAGTAACACCATTCGTTAACGCGAAGGCCGCTGACATCGCAGCGGTCCGTCAATCTACTATGGGTTCTGAAAAGAGTCGCTTTACTGACAAAAAGTTGAAACCGGTGGGGTCAGGCCTGCGATTCTCGCGATTCTTTTTGCTACTCCTTATACTCCAAAATATCGCCTGGCGGTTGGGGAAATTGAGAATTGAGAATCGAGAATGAAAGAACGGCTCGGCGGGGTTGGTGAGGGACATTTTCCACTTTCTGAGTCCGCCAAGCGAACGGCATATTTGTAGCCCACATCGCAAGATGTGCGAACGACGCCAACCAACACGAATGAGCCGTTGGAAACGGCGGTATAAAAGTCCGCGTGGGTCGCATGTCACCGTCTCCGACGGTTCGGACGCACTACTTACCCTCACCCATATCTTGCGATATGGGCTATAAATATTTTACCGTTTCGGACGGTTCGCTCTTTAGGCTACAGTCACTCCGCCACTACGCGGCGGTGGCCATACAGGAATTGAACTTTGTGAGCAACCTGCGCGTATTAAGGACATTCATTTTAATTCGTAGTTGTGTCGGGGCCAGCGGTGTCGCGGGCGCATTTGTTTTTAGAGTCTCAAGCGGATAGAGCGGGTTATTGAAGAGAAACTTTAACGAACCTTCCCACGATGACCCTTTCCGACTGCAGATCTCGTTTAGTCAGATAGAGAATGAAATTTGGGTGGGTTGTTGCCTGAACGGAGCATGGCAACGATCCGAAATTGAGCCCCCGTCGCTTTTGCTCTCGATCCGAACTGAATTGGAGGAAACTAAAATGAAACGAGTTTATTTGAGCATTCTTTTTGTATGTCTTTTTGCTATCGGTGCACAGGCACAGACTGCACCCGCGACTCCGCCGGCTACGACTGCCGGCCCCGTATCGCGCGTCACCTATTTTGACGTCCTGCCGGGACAAAATGACGCAGTTACGGCCTTTATTCGGACAAACCAAATGCCTATATTGGAGGAACAAAAGAAACAGGGCTTGATTCTTAGTTATGGTTTCTTCGGCAAGCCGACTACCGAGGGCCCGGGCGACTGGGACTTAGGACTGATCGTCACATGGGCGAACTATGCTGACGCGATCGATGCTAATCCGGAACGTGGTGCAAAACTCAATGCGATCACCCTCAAGCATTACGGCACCGCAGAAGCCAGGACGAAGGCCAACGATTCCACAATGGCGATGCGTACCGTTGTCTCCAGTATGCTCGTCAGAGCGGTGACATATAATCCGATGCCGAAGTAAGGCATTCCTCCGCGTTTTTGAATACGGAAAGGCTTCGCTGGCGACAGCGAAGCCTTTGCACATTATTCCTGCACCGCTTCCTTTCTAAAAGGCTGTATTTTCCAATAGGTCAGAGTTCGCCACAGCCATTCGAGCGGGCCAAAGCGGAAATATTTGAGCCAAAGTGGGCTGACAATTAGCTGCATGACCCAGATCCCGAGAGCGAGAAAGTACGTTTGATAATATTGAAGATAGCCATAGTAGCCTAAACCGTGGCCGAAAAAGAACAGCGTACAAATGACCGAGTGCGTAATGTAGTTGGTAAAGGCCATCTGCCCGACTGCTTCGAGCCGGCGGAATAGTCCCTGTATCTTGCCGGATTTAAACAACAAAATTAGCAATGCCGTGTGTGCCATTACCAGCAAAATGCGTTGGAAAGGATAGATCAGATCGACCCAGTTGATCGGCACGCGCTCCATGCGCGCCAGGTTGGCTTCGAGCGTGCTGAAATTTTGAAAGCCGTAATAGAAAGCATAGATCACCAACGGTAGGCCGAGCCCGTAGCCAATTTTGACAACGTTCCAATAGTCTTTGTTCGACCAACTGCCGGTCAAAAAGCCCCATTTGAATAGCGCCAGGCCGAGCAACATTAAGGCCAGGGAATCCCAGATCTCAATAGGAAGGAACACCGTCTGAAACTTAAATGCGAGAGGACGTAGCTTAGCAGCAACCGTACTGTAATCGGATCGCATTTTTGCCGTATTCTCTTCTGCGTCCGCACGGCTTGGAATCAGCGATTTTTCCATTTCACGCCAGTCTTCCAGGGCCTTGGTTTGGGTCTCGGTCAGGGTTTGGTTGGCAGCTTGTGCAGCTGTGGCTTCCACATAAGCGATGCGCTGATCCCGAACGTTTTGGTAAAACAGCGTTCCGGCTACAAAACTAATGACCGCGACAATGGGCACTCCCAAAACCAGATACCTTGGGCTGACATTACGAAACAGATACAGCAGCATTCCGCAGATACCGTAGAGATAGAGAATATCGCCGATCCATAAGATCAGGTGGGCATGGATGAGTCCGAAGAGTACGAGCCAAAACATCCGGCGATAGAACAACCCGTGAACGGATTTACCCGTCGCTCCCTTATTGGCGATAAAGAGCAAAACCCCCGCCCCGAAGACCATGCCAAACAGCGCCCGCATCTTGCCCTCGAAGAGAACAGAGATGACTGCATATACCCAAAAATTGATGCTGCTCGGATCATTCTTGAATGTCTCGAACGAATAATCGGGCATTGAAAACCCCGGCATATTCATCAAAAGAATACCCAAAAGGGCGACTCCGCGAAGGGCATCTATGACTTTGAGACGATTTGCTCCGGTAACCGGTCCGGCAGTTTGCATCTGTTGATTGTCTTCCATTTCGCTTCTCCTTTCGCGCCTTCGTACGGCGTGCGAATTTCAAATAGAACCCGCCAGTAAACTGTTTAGTTTCACGATGCGGCGAAATCTTTTTCAAGTGTTAGTTGGAACAGGCACCGATGTTATACCAAAGGAGTCATAAATCAAAGCTATTATGCCTGGGTCGGCGATCCGCACCACGCCCTAAAGGAGCGTGGCTATGTGCCGTTTTGCGGATCCAGGGGACAGTTTGAGGCGGAACTTTTAACGGTCGAAGATCGGGAGTAGAACCGGATTACTCTTTCTAATCCGATATTAAGAAGGTGCCCCTTGGGCCGTCGTTTTCGTTGTGCGATATAATAGCGACACACACACAACAATGGAACCACTTGCAAATCAGATAAGGCCGGTGAGTCTTGACGGGTTCGTCGGGCAGACGCATCTTGTCGGGGCGGACAAGCCTCTGCGACTGGCGATCGAGCAAGGGCATGTGTTTTCGTTTTTGCTCTGGGGAACACCGGGAACCGGAAAGACCACACTGGCTCGTATCTATGCGAATGCGATCAATGCTGAGTTTTACGAGCTTTCGGCTGTTTCCGCCGGAAAGGATGATATTCGCCAGATAGTCGCAAAGAAAGATGGGGAAAAAAGGAGAAGGGGAGAAAGGGGGAATTTTGAAAATGTCAGTGGTCAACTCGAGTTTGAGCCGCCAATTCCAAAAACCGAAGACCAAAGGCCGAAAGTCCTTTTCTTAGACGAGATCCATCGGTTTAATAAGGCGCAGCAGGATTTTCTTCTGCCGTTTGTTGAGAATGGCGAGCTTGTGCTGATCGGTGCGACGACTGAGAACCCGAGTTTTGAGGTAATCCCGGCCCTCTTGTCGCGGTTACGCGTTTTTGTCCTGAATGAACTCTCGCCTGAAGACATGACTGCGATCATCGACCGCACCGGTTTCAAACTCGACGCGACCGCCAAGCAATGGCTCGTCGAGATGGCGAACGGCGACGCGCGTCAGGCGATCACGATGATCGAGAATACATCGAATCTTTACGACAAGATCACTCTCGAAACGCTAAAAGAGACGCTGCAATCAAAATTTCTTCGCTACGACAAGAAGGGCGAGGAACACTACAACGTCATCAGCGCGTTCATCAAATCGATGCGAGCGAGCAGACCAGACGCAGCGATGTACTATCTCGCACGCATGATCGAGTCGGGCGAAGATCCGAAATTTATCGCCCGCCGAATGGTCATTTTCGCGTCGGAAGACATCGGCCTCGCACAACCTACGGCTTTGGTGGTCGCAAACGCAGTTTTCCAGGCCGTGACCATGATCGGCATGCCCGAATGTGCCCTCAATCTCGCCCACGGCGTCGCGTATCTTGCCAATGCGGCAAAGGACCGCTCGGCAACCCATGCGATCGGCGAGGCAATGGACGACGCCAAAAAGCACGGCAACTTGCCCGTCCCGATGAAGATCAGAAACGCGCCTACAAAATTGATGAAGGAGATCGGCTACGGCAAAGACGAGGGCAACGACCCCGAAGGCGACCTGATGCCGGAGAAAATGCGGGGACGTAAGTATTTTGAATAGCAGGTAATTGCCAATTGTTAATTGGTGATTGTTAATTGGAAAAGAATTCCTTCTTTCTAGCAATTAACGATTTCCCAATGAACAATTAACAATTGGAACTCTGCCGGAGGACAATATGAATCGGATCTTATTTGCATTATCGCTACTTTTGCTATTTATCCCCGCCGCACTGGCACAATCGGACATCGTCTCGACCCGCGAGATGGATCGGATCAATTGGATGGAGTTTCGCGATGTGGTGCCGTCAAAGGTCAGTACCGTGCTTCTGCCGACTGGAACGCTTGAGCCGCATGGTGTGATCAATAACGGTGCCGATAACACGGCTCCGTTTGCAATGGCTAAGACGATAGCACGGCGGACGAATGCACTGATCGCGCCGACCTTGCCGTATGGCATCACCGGTTCGATGGAGGCGTATCCCGGAGCGTTTCAGATCACCGAGGCGGCGTATCGGCCGTTTGTAAAGCAAATTCTGGAAGGCTTGGCGAAGAATGGATTCAGGAACATCATTATTATCAATGGCCACGGCGGCGGCCAGACGGCTGTTTTGCAGGCGGTTGCGGCTGAGGTCGCAACGGAAAAAAAGGTGAGAACGCTAGTGATCAACTGGTGGTCATTCGCCTCCGACGAAACAAAAGAGGTCTTTGGCGAGGACGGCGGCCACGCGGGTTGGAATGAGACGGCGTTTATCCAGGCGATCGACCCGACGCTCGTTCATCCTGAGAAATACACCGGCCCGGAGATGACCACCGCAAATCCGTCCCCAGGAACATGGTCGGCCGTGCCTGCCCCGTCATCGATCGCGCTATATCAGAAAGGTCAGGGTTTCCCGAAATTTGATCAGGCGAAAGCAGATATCTATTACAAGAAAGTCACCGACAAGGTCGCCAATCTGATAACCGAGATCGTCAAGAAATGGGATCTTGCGGGCTTATGGTGAACATACGGCTTTACAACCGTGCTGTGGATGCGATACTATGACCAAAAGTAGATTTTGGTCATAGTAATATGAAAGACGCAACCCGACCGATCCCGACCCGCGGGGCCATCATTCTCGCTGCCGACCGTCTACTCGCACGATCGGGTTATAAAAAGATGACGATCGACGACCTTGCAAATGAGGTCGGCATTGGTAAGGGAAGTGTTTACCTGCATTTCTCGAGTAAAGAGGAGATCGCCCTATCGCACATCGATGGCATAATCGAGAAGCTGAAGGCAAATCTGCGCGTTATTGCGGTTAAGCCGTTAAGCGTGGAAATTCGCTTGAGCGAGATGCTGCTTGAGCGTGTTCTGTACCGGTTTGACAGCGTTCAGCACTATAGCCAGAGCCTCAACGAACTGCTTGCTGTGCTGCGGCCGAAACTGCTCGAGCGGCGAAAGCGCTATTTTAGAGAAGAAGCCCGAATCTTTTCCGAGATCATAGCCGAGGGGCAGAAATCAAAGATCTTTGGAAAGCTTGATGCCGACGACACGGCCATCACTTTCCTTTCGGCGACGAACGCGCTGTTGCCGTACAGCCTAAGTGCGATCGAACTTGGAGATCGGGTCGAAGTAGCTGACCGCACACGCAAAACGGCTGACGTGCTTATTCGGGGAATTTTGAGTTAGCTGCACCACGGAGTTCGAGATGAGCACCATCGTTATCCTTGCCCGCATCTTAATTATCCTGATCGTCGCGCTTTTTGTGTTGCGGCTTCTGGGCTGACCCTTGATTCAGCGTTTCCAGTAGTTCTTGATCTTGAGGTCGAGCATGGGAAATGCACAATACTCGACATTTCGGCCCGTTTCGCGGAGTTTTTGCACCATCGGGATGGCCGCATCGGCGTTTCGTGTATGGACGATGATCGTGGCGGCACGTTGTAGGTCAGCGCGTTCGTTGAGAAATTCGGCGATGGCGTAACCGGTGCTAGAGAAATCGTCGTGGTCATTCGACTCGTAATGATGCGGCAAGAGATCGTGATCGAGGAAAATGGCGTCGTACGACGCTTCCGAAAGGATGATCTTGGCCTCCTCTACTGTCGCGGCGATATCGAGGTGGTCACCGGCAAAGCGTTTGCGAAACCAACGGTGCCGCCGCTCGTCGTCATCGAGCACCATCACAGTTATCGAACCGCGATCGGCGCTCAAATCGGCGAGGCCAAGTTTGATCATCAGACTACGGATCATTCCCATAAAAGCGTAAGAAAAAACAAATATAGCATATTGTAAATCACCGATGTCACGGCCCGTATTGAAATCGAATATGCGAGTGCTATAATCCATTACACCTCAACCACCAATGGCGAAAGAAAAGCAAAAAACTCACAATCTTAGGGCTGTGCCGTCGCCCGGCGAAACGTCAGCGGCTGCTCGTGCGATTAAGGAGATCGATGAATGCCCAAAGTGTTTTGGGGCCGGAATGGAGGTCGTCGAGGGCAAAGGAGCTCGAATCTGTGAGTGCCGAAAATCAAAGAGGTTAGCTTTGAGAGATAACCTAGGGGGAATTCCGCGACTCTATGAGAAATGCACATTCGAAAACTACGTGTTGAGTAATCCATCCCAAAAAAAGGCTATGACACTAGCGTTTATTTTTGCGAGTCAGTACCCGGCCGTTGATCAGGGCCTACTCTTAATGGGTAGCGTTGGAGTAGGGAAGACTCACCTAGCCGTGTCAATAGTAAAATTGCTCAGGGGCCGAGGTATTGATGCTCTATTTACAGAGTTTGGATCCCTTCTCAAGAGTATTAGAGAATCTTACAATTCAGAGACCCAAACGTCAGAACTTGATGTCCTGAATCCAGTCTTAAATGCTGAAGTACTGGTACTGGATGAACTGGGTGCGTCGAAGCCTTCGGATTGGGTCAGAGAGACGCTCTACCACATAATCAATACTCGCTACAGCGAGAATCGTTTTACCATTTTTACTACTAATTTCTTAGACGAGCGAGCTGATTCCCTGCGTGAAACTCTTGATGAAAGGGTCGGTGTGCCGATCCGATCCCGGCTATTTCAAATGTGCAAGACAGTCGTTCTTTCTGGCGACGACTATCGGACGTCATTTAACCGCTAAACATTGTTAAAATATCTTGTCACTGATTAAGCACATGCGGTATAATCGAGTTACTCAGGAGTTCAGCCTGAGCCCACTCGACAATGCTTTCCTCAAAACACCTCCTCAAAAACGGCCGCTATTCTATCGAGCGATCGGTTTGCACCGGTCCGGCGGGCACCATCTATCTGGCGTCTGATAACCTCCGCAAAGCGACAGTCGCGATCATTGAGCGAGGTGACAACGATGGCAACAACGATCTCGATAGCGGTTCGCTCGCCCGTACACAGCACGAAGGCCTGGTTCGCATCAACGATGATTTTGAAGACAGATCCTGCCGCTATTCCGCCACCGAACCACTTGCGACCACTGCCGTAAGGCACCCCACCGACGGCGCAGCCTGCGACGCTTTATTTGACCGCCTCGGTTCGGCATTGCTAGCTCTAAACGCCGTTCGAACCGACGCCGAATCAACGTCCGGCGTTGAGATATCGCCCGAGACTGTGGTTTTTACCGCCGATGGTAAGCTGAAATTGCTATATACCGGCTCGACGGGTTTTATTGCCCCGGGGCCGGAGCCGACGTCACCATTTGTTCCGCTCGAAACGGTCTGGGAGCGGCTCGACCACATCACTCAAAAAGCTATTTACAACAGCTACGACGAAGCGTCGCTCGCCGTTCTCGAATCGCCCGCAGACTCGCGCACTGATCTTTACTCGCTCGGAGCGATATTTTACAGGCTTCTGACCGGCAAAGATCCGGTTCCGGCGGTCGAGCGGTCTATAGAGATGCTTGATAGCAACGCAGATTCGCTCAAGACGCCTGGGTCGTTGAATCTGGCTGTAAACGCTGAGCAGTCGGATTTCATAATGCGGATGCTCGTTGTGAAACGCGAAGGGCGATTCGGCTCGATCGAGGACGCGATCTTTAGTTTGCCGTCGATTCCACAGGTTTTCGCGGTTCAGCCCGAAACGGTTGTTCCCCAGCCTGACGAGTTTCCACTTCTCGAAATCCCGACAATGCCAGTGGGTACGCATTCGACTTCTGCTACAAATGGCGTGATGCCGATTGTGCTGGTTCTGGAAGAGCCCGTCGTTGACGTAACCGCAGCGTTTCGGCCACCGTTTGTTGAGAACAAAAAGTTCGTTGAACTGGCTTCGACGCGGAAGGAAGTCCCTCTTGTAAGGGAGCAGAAAGAGGTTTTTTCGACGTTTGAAACGCATGATACGACGAGTAGCGGCGCTTCGAAGAAACCATTCGCAATCGCCGCAGGAGCTCTCGTTGTTGCGGTAACGATCGGTTGGGTATTGTTTGGCGGTTCGTCGACCCGGCCTGACTTGACGCCCGCGGCATCAATGACCGCTCCGCAGAACGTTGTCCAGGAGGCACCTGCATCAGTTAGCGAGTCGCAGCCGCCCGCCGAACCCAACAGCGTGGCCGTCGAGACAGACAATAGTCCAAACGTTGATCAAAGCGCCAAACCAAAACCGCAGATCGCCGACACAAAGACGAAACCCGTGAAAGACGCTAAGCCAGCCGTTAAAAACGAAGCCAAGCCGGCAAAGAAACTTACGGTCGATGATCTCATCAACTAGAACAAATTTTGCGGCCAAAACACGGTCGCGACGGAGCTTTTTATGATAGGCAGTTCACTACAGAGCCGGACGTTTCGCGTTGCGGCAATTGTTTTCACCGCATTTTTTCTCGGACTCGTCGGTCTCACTACCAGCGCCGCCGCGCAGGGCCGAGAACTCAGCCTGGCCGACATTCTGATCGCGTTACGTTCGAAAAAAGCGGTTATCGATGAGAAGAACAAGATCCTTGCCGACGCGGTAAAACAGCGCGGTATCACGTTTGCCCTTACGCCGGAGATCGAGAAGGAACTCGGCAGCACTGGTGCACGTCCTGAGCTGATATCGGCGATCCGGGATAAGAATCCAAAGCCAAAGAAAGATCCGGCGGCGGAAGTAGCGGCGACCTTGGCTGAGCCAAAGCCCGTAACCGTCGAACCCGTGGCAAAGCCAATTCCACCACCCGATTTTGTGTTCTACCGCGAACGAGCCACCAAGGCAATCGCTTCGACTGATTTAGACGCTGCTCTAATAAACCTCGACAAAGCTGCCGAATTCAAGCCTGGCGAGGCTTCGCTATTTGCCGATCGCGGTTTGATCCACTTTCGCCGCGAGCAAAACGATGCTGCACTCGAACAGTTTTCTAAGGCTATCGAGGCAAACCCTAAGGATCTATGGAGTTATTTCAATCGCGGCATGGTCAAGGAGCGTCTTGGCAAAATAGCTGACGCATTTTCGGATTACGAAAAAGCATCTGAACTCGATCCAGCGGATGATTCCGCAAAGGCGGCTGTAGCCAGGTTAAGGAAAGTTCAGTCCGACGCTGCGGTGGCTGAGGCGGCAAAGGTCGAGGCTGACCGTAAAGCCGCCGAGCTCGCCAAACTGCCACTTGTCGTGAGCGTCGGTCCGCTCAATGAATATGCCACACGGCTTTCGGTGCCGGTCTATCCGCCGTTCGAAAAACGCAAGGGCACGCAGGGCACGGTCAGGGTAATGATCGCTCTTGACGCCGGGGGCGTGATCCTGAGTGCTAAAGCGGTCGATGGCCCACGTATGCTGTGGGCGGCGGCCGAGTATGCCGCAAAGAACTCGAGGTTCAAGCCGATCGTGCGTGACGGCAGGCCCGTGGCGGTATCGGGATCGATATCGTATAAATTTACGTTGTGAAATTAGTAACTTGCCGTCGAGGCTTCGGTTTTGATACCGCTGGCTTCCTGCGCGATCTTGACGCCGACCGAGGCTCCGATGCGGGTCGCACCAGCCTCGAACATAGCTCGTGCGTCTTCGATGCCTTTAACGCCGCCTGAGGCTTTAACACCAAGGGTACTGCCAACGGTTTGTCGCATAAGGGAAACGTCATTCGCTGTCGCGCCGCCTTTGGCAAATCCGGTCGAGGTCTTTACGAAATCGGCACCCGCATTCTTCGCGGCGACGCACGCACGCACCTTTTCGTCATCGGTCAGTAAGGCAGTCTCGATAATTACTTTACAGAGAATATTGTTCTCGTGTGCCGCCTCGACGACGGCGCGGATATCGTCTTCGACGAGACAATCATCGCCTGATTTCAACGCGCCGATATTGATGACCATGTCGACTTCGCGGGCTCCGTTGAATATTGATCGCCTGGCTTCGTAAGCCTTTACGTCAGGCAAAGTCGCTCCTAACGGAAAGCCGATCACCGTACAAACGGGAACGCCAGTGCCTTTAAGGAAGTCAGCAGCGCTCTTGACCCAACCGGGATTTACACAAACCGAAGCAAAACCAAATTGTGCGGCTTCTTCACATAGTTTCTTGATATCGCCGACCGACGCCTCAGGTTTTAACAGCGTGTGATCGATCAAACTCGCCCAGTCGTGGGCCGTTGCCGTCTCGCCGAGCACGATCCCAATTCGCTCTGCACCCGCATCAACGATTCGCTGAACATCTGCATGGCAAAACGTCGGACAATATTCGTCGCCCGAAAGCTTTGCCAGCACCATGTCGGTGATCTGGTCGATAAGTTGGTCGTAGTTGCCGTTCTGCTGCATTTGAAGAGCCTATTTTATCACTTTCGATATTGCTTTTCGATATTGTCGATCTTAGCAACGCGTTTCTTGTGGCGTTCTTCGCTGATCTCGGTCGAGACGAAAGAATCGACTATGGCTTTGATCTCTTCAAAAGAATTTTGTCCCGATCCGAGTGTGAGAATATTAGCACCGTTATGCTCGCGTGAGTTTTTAGCTAACGCCGGTGAATAGCACTGGGCGGCACGCACATTCGGCACTTTGTTGGCGGTCATCGCACTACCGATACCGGCTCCATCAATGATGATGCCGATATCGACCTGATTTCCGCTCACCGAACGGGCGACGGCGTGGGCGAGATCCGGATAGTCGACCGCGTCTTCGCTGTCGGTGCCGAAATCGCGTACTTGCAGGCCGAGATCAGATAGATATACCTTCAACTGCTCTTTTAGCCGAAATCCGCCGTGATCCGCACCGATGGCGACCGAGCGAACTTTGCTTGTGGTCTGGCGTGTCTGCTTTCGGATAAGTTCAATATTGCGTTCATTTACAATGTCTTCAGCAAGGGAAGTGAAACGCACATCTGCGGCCACACGAAGCCGGGAGCCTTGCTCAAGACCGCGGAGATCATCCTCGGTCAAAAGCGATTTGGCCGATTCGTCGCGATCCCAGTCACGACCTGCGGTTTTCTTGAGCGAATTGACGACAACATGCTCGACCGCGGCGGGCGTTGCAGGCTCTGCCTCGCTCGGCACGGTCGCGAGGACTTGTCGTACAAGCTCGCGTACACGGTCGCGTGTTTCTTGGTTGTTGTCGGCCATAGGCGTCAAATGTCGTCAAACTTGAAGTCAAGCTATATATGAAATAGTATTTGCAAATACAGATTCTTTCAAACGAGCGAGGAAAATATGACGGCTGGTTCGACTCAAATGACGGTTTCGGAATTTACCAATAGCAATCTTGATGTGCTTTATTCACCCGAGCAGATCGGCGAGCGCATAGGCGAGCTTGGCCAACAGATCACCAACGACTACGCAGGCAAAGAACTCGTTCTGGTCGGCGTCTTGAAAGGCTCGTGCGTCTTCCTGGCAGATCTAATGCGAGTGATCGATCTGCCGCTGACGATCGATTTTATGTCCGTTTCGAGCTATAAAAACGGAACAAAATCGACAGGTGACGTTGAGATCCTGAAGGACCTCAGCAACTCGATCCGCGACAAACACGTAATTATCGCCGAGGATATCGTCGACACGGGATTGACGCTGACAAGGCTGATCGAGATCCTAGGTTCACGCGGAGCGGCCTCGATCAAGATCGCGACATTCCTCGACAAACCCGAGCCGCGTATCAAGACGGAACTCGTCGTCGACTACACCGGCTTTGTCATCCCAAACAAATTCGTCGTCGGCTACGGCCTCGATGCCGCCGGGCGATACCGTAATCTGCCATTCATCGCCGTGGTCAAAGATCCCTCAGTCGCATAGCGAAGAACCCGCGTGTTCCATGTTCCAGGGTGGAACGCTGGAACACATGGAACGCATGGAACACGATTTTTTCACGTCCCAGAACGGCAAAACGGTATGACCAAAAGCAAAATGTATGACCCACGGGTCGTTTCGTATGACCAAAACGGCGTTTTATATGACCAAACCACGTCCCAATATGACCCACGCGCACATTTTATGACCGCTATTTATGACCAGATCGCTCCTCGTATGACCAAAACGCGTTTTATATGAACTTAAGCGTTCCACCTGGAACGCTTAAGGAGCGCTTAAGGCGTTCATTTTTCAAAATGTAGGCTTAGTTTTCCGTTGATCGCGGCCTCTCTCGGGAATTTGCTCTCACAAGGACGGAAGACAGGAGCAGTATGTATCGGATCAAGTTCTGACAGGCGCATTAGCGGAGTCGTGGCATAATTAACGCGACTCTGAATAGACGATCGCCGGAATATGCCCACAAAGTCGCTCAATAGGAATTTGCACGCCGCTAAGAGCTCTAAGAAAGATGAGTTTTATACTCAGCTTTCGGATATTGAGAAGGAACTCAGGCATTACAAGGACCATTTCAAAGGGAAAACGGTTCTCTGCAACTGCGATGATCCGCGTGTGAGCAATTTCTTTCATTACTTTTCGCACAGTTTCGAAGACCTCGGCCTAAAGAAACTCATCACGACCTGTTATAAGAACCAGAATCGCGACCTGTTTAGCGAACACACCAGCGAGAACGCCATCTATCTCGAATACACCGGCGACAAAGACGGCAACAAAGTCCCCGACCCCGAAGAGATCGGCATCATCCCCCTAAAAGGCGACGGCGACTTCCGCAGCGACGAATGTATCGAACTACTAAAGTCCGCCGACATCGTAGTAACAAACCCGCCGTTCTCGTTGTTTCGGGAATATGTCGAGCAGTTAATTAAATACGACAAGAAATTTATTGTTATTGGAGCGAAGAACGCGGTCACGTATAAGGAAATCTTCGGTTTGATCAAGGAAAACAAGATTTGGCTCGGAAACGGGTTTGAGCATGGAAACGCTTACTTTAAAACTCCCTACGATGACGATTACGCGGATGGGGTTCTTGATTCGGCGACGGGTCTCGTGAAGTTTAGAAATGTTGGATGGTTTACTAATCTTGAACATGACAAACGACACGAAGATTTGATTCTTTATGAGAAGTACGATCGGAAGAAATATCCGACCTACGAAAATTATAATGCGATTGAAGTTTCTAGAATCAAAGATATCCCAATGGATTATGACGGTGTAATGGGCGTCCCGATCACGTTTCTCGATCAACACAATCCGGAACAGTTTGAAATTGTCGGTACAACTGAATCGAACGACCGTGACAACGATTTCAGGACGCGCTTCTATACTTCGCAAGAGTGCCGCGACGCTTATCTCGAACGATTCGGCAAGCCTGGAACCTATGACCTCAACGCTTCCGGTGTCGTGAACGGCATCAAGGTCTTCAAACGCGTTTTGATTAAAAGGAAAAAGAAATAAATGATGGTCGAACCTTTCCAAGGTCGGGAAAAGGATGAAGCAATACTATTTATCAAAACTATCAGACCTGAACTTCAGAATGTCCATTCATCCGGGTGATGCCAATCGGCGCCTCGCATTCGAAATATATAAACTATTTCCACTGAGAAACTCACCAATTCCGAAGAGATTTCAAAAGAGTTTCGATAAACTTCAAGAACTAATAGATATAACACTATTACGCCTAGAAGGATCGGGACACTATCCGACCAAATTACATACGATTCAATCGCGAACCGCCGCGAAGTATATTCATTTGTTGTTACAAATAGAGGAACAGTGGAAAGAGGATCTAAATCATTAGGAAAGAAGAAGAAATATGAAGATCGAACTCAAAGAGATCACTGTTAAAGAACTCACCGAAGGCTACAAAGACAATAACGAGGCTGGTGTTGTCGGTTATGGCGGGAAACTCGATATTCGTCCGCCTTATCAGCGGGAGTTTATTTACAAGGACAAACAGCGTGATGCCGTTATCGATACGGTTCGCAAAGATTTTCCGCTAAATGTGATGTATTGGGCGGTGCGTGAGGACGGAAACTATGAGGTGATCGACGGACAACAGCGAACTATCTCGCTCTGCCAGTATGTCGCGGGAGATTTTTCGTTCGAGCAGCTTTACATCCACAATCTGCAAGACGATAAGAAAGAACAGATATTAAATTACAAGCTGATGGTCTATCTCTGCTCCGGCACCGACAGCGAAAAGCTTGAGTGGTTCAAGACGATCAACATCGCCGGAGAGAAACTAACCGATCAGGAACTGCGAAACGCCGTCTATTCAGGAACGTGGGTAACGGACGCCAAAAGATACTTTAGCAAGAACGGCTGTGCTGCCTACGGACTCGGCAGTAACTATCTCAACGGCTCACCGATCCGTCAGGATTACCTCGAAACCGCCATCGAATGGATAAATAACGGCGACATCGAAGGATATATGGCCGCCCGTCAACACGATGAGAACGCCAGCGTCCTGTGGAGCTATTTCCAATTGGTGATCTCTTGGGTAAAGACGACGTTTCCCAAGTACCGAAAGGAAATGAAAGGTATAGATTGGGGAACTCTGTATAACAAATACAAAGGCGATTCGTTCGACACCGACAAACTAGAGAAACGTATCACCGAGCTAATGATGGACGAGGACGTTACAAAGAAATCCGGCATCTATCGCTATGTCTTGACCGGAGAAGAGAAACACCTAAACATCCGCGGATTCACCGATAACCAAAAACGTGAAGCCTACGAACGGCAAAAAGGTATCTGCGTAAAGTGCAACAAACACTTCGAGCTAAACGAAATGGAAGCCGACCACATTACACCGTGGCATTTGCACGGTAAAACTTCGGCGGAAAACTGCCAGATGTTGTGCAAGGAAGATAACCGCAGAAAATCAGGAAGCTAGTGATCTTATAATTGGAAAACCACCCGCTTACGCCGGTGGTTTTCGCTCATTATTTCATCCCAAGATTCTTATACAGAAATCCGTAGATATCGGTAAGTTCTTCGATCTGTTTTGATGTCGGTTTGCCAGCGCCGTGGCCCGCTTTAGTCTCGATGCGGATCAGGACCGGAGCTTCGCCAGCCTGAGCGTGCTGCATCGCTGCGGTGTATTTGAAACTGTGTGCAGGAAACACGCGATCGTCGTGATCTGCTGTGGTCACGAGCGTGGCCGGATATCTCGTGCCGGGTTTGGCCTGATGATAGGGCGAATACGCGTACATCACAGCGAAATCCTTTGCATCGTCAGGCGAACCGTAGTCGCTTGTCCATGCCCAGCCGATGGTGAATTTTGTGAAGCGGAGCATGTCCATAACGCCGACTGCCGGTAAGGCCGCACCGAACAGTCCGGGATTCTGATTCAAAACCGCACCGACGAGCAAGCCGCCGTTCGAGCCGCCCTGGATAGCGAGCTTTGGCGTAGAAGTGTATTTATTTGCGATCAGCCATTTTCCGGCCCACGCAAAATCGTCGAATGTATTCTGCTTATTCAAACGCGAGCCGCCCTGCCACCAGGTCTTGCCGTATTCGCTGCCGCCGCGAATACAGGCGACTGCATAGATACCGCCCATCTCCATCCACGCGATACGCGAGATCGAAAAGCCGGGCGTCGAAGCGATGTTAAAGCCGCCGTAACCATATAGTATCGTCGGATTTGAGCCGTCGAGTTTGATACCTTTCTTGTGTGTAATAAACATCGGCACCTTTGTGCCGTCCTTGCTCTCGTAAAAGACCTGTTTGACCTCAAACTGCGTCGGATCGACCTTCGCACCAGCTTTCTTGAACATCGTGCTCTTGCCGGTCTTCATGTTGTAGCTGTAGATTGTCGGCGGTGCGTTATAGCTCGAATAGGTATAAAACGTCTCGTGATCTGTCCGTTTTCCGCCAAACCCGCCGGCCGAGCCGATGCCCGGAACTTCCGTAGCGATTTGGTGCGAGAGTGTCGGGCAGATATTCGCCGGTCTCGGTGTTCATTATCCGCCACGACGTGCGGTCCGAACCGGCAACAGAAACGCCATAGGCCCACAGTTTGCCGTCGTCGGTAAATGAATTGCCGCTCAATGCCGCAGTGCCGTCGGCGGCGAGCTTGTTTGGATCAAAAAACACTTTGCCCGGATCGTTGATCGAAGTCGAACGATACCAGACGCTCTGATTCTGCAGGCCGTCGTTCTTTGTATAGAGATAAAATCCGTCGGTGATCTTGGATGGTGAGGAGAAACGTTCGTAGTTCCAAAGCTCGGTCAGGCGATTCTTGATCTTCTCCCGCTGTGGGATGGTCGCGAGATAGCTGTTCGTCAAACGGTTCTCGGCATCGATCCACGAACGCGTGTCCGCCGACTCAGTATCCTCCATCCAACGATATGGATCTGCCACGGTCGTCCCATGAAAATTATCCACCTGCGTGCCACGCTGCGGCTTGGGATAATCATACTTCTGCCCCGACGCGGCAGAGACAGCAAACGCAAAAACAACCAGCAAAGCCAACGATCTCTTGAACATAAAAACAGCTCCTTGATTTTAGATTTCTTTGAAAAGCGTAGTCCTGCGTTGTCGATCGTTCAATCGACGACAAGGCAGGAGACACGAGTGCAAACGAGCGTATATACGCAGTTTTTCGCTACTTGGTTTCCTGTGCTTTCTTGGCTTTTTCCAGTTCGAGCTTTGCCTCGGTGCATTTTTTGGCGATCGCGACCTTATCACCTTTGTTGTCTTCGATACTCTTTTTGATGCTGTCGCGGATCTGATTGACGACGAGAGCTTTGCCCGCTTTGACGATATAGCCGTCGTCGGGGTTGTTCATCTCGGCGGAGAGCAGGTCCATAACCTCATCGCATTCGGGAATGCCGATCTTTTGCTCGCCGACGGCGGTGTCGACGGCTTTGTCGGTTAGCGACTTGTTGGAATTGGCGTTGGTGGACTTGTTGGCGATCGATTTTTCCGCAAACGGATTGATCGAGCTGCAACCGAGACCGACGACGAGCAAGATAGCGATAGCAATTGTGGCGAGGATCGTGTTTTTCATAGCGTTATGTGGAACCGCATAAAATTACGCTTACCGACGGCTTAGCGTTCAATCTTTTTGAAGTTTAGCAAATTTTTCGATCAGTTTCTTCTGCCCAAATCCGGGAAAACTCACAGTCAGCTTTGCGGTGTCACCCGAACCTTCGCGTCGCAATACGAGCCCGCGACCGTACTTTTCGTGACGTACGTGCGAACCGGCTACGAGTCCGTTTACCGTTGGCCGATCAGCGATGTCGGAAGGTTTGCTTCCGGCTGCCCGCAGCCTGTCGAGCGTAGAGAGTGGCCGCGAATCGGGGCTGCGGACATCTCTCGCGGTCTCGGGGGCCGATCTCACTTCCGAGCCGACCGGCGGTTCCAGCCCTCGCTTCTTAAAGAACTCAGCGACCGAATCCGCACTATTGTAGGTCTTACCGGCGTAGAGATTCTTGGGCTTGACCACTCGCGGCTCACCTTTTAATGCACTGAGAGTCGCCTTGGCGGTCATCGCGGTCGAGCTGCGTGCGTACGAGAGCCACGACGAGCCACTGGAGAGATCTTCGATCAATTCGAGCGGCATTTCGTTGAGGAACTGTGAAGGCTCGGCGGCGATCTCTTCGCCGTAGGTGCGTCGACGCATCGCGTGTGTGACGTAGAGCGTCTTTTCGGCACGAGTGATCGCGACGTATGCGAGGCGGCGTTCCTCTTCGAGTTCCTTGGGGTCGTTGACCGAACGCGAGTGCGGAAAGACGCCATCCTCAAGTCCGGCCAGAAAGACGACCGGGAATTCCAGTCCCTTCGCCATGTGCACCGTCATCAGAGTGACTGGAGCGGTTCCATCGTACTTATCCGTGTCAGAAACCAGAGCCGCGTGATCGATAAAATCTCGCAGTCCGTTCTCTTCCTGCTTGTCGTAATCGACTGCGGCGTTGACTAATTCCTCAAGGTTTTCGAGCCGTGCGAGGCTTTCGTCGGTGTTTTCGATACGCAGCGAATTGGCATAACCCGTGTCCTCGATCGCCGCAACGACGATGTCTGTAACGGGCCGCTCGCCGCCGATGCCGATCTCATTTATCTTCTGGATCAGATTTTCGATCACCTTACGAAACGCCCTAAAGGCTTCTTTCGCACGGGGCGTGAGATTTACGGGCTGATCAATTCCCGGATCCGTGACGGTTGCAGCGGCCATCCAGAGCGACGAGCCGTTTGCCTTTGCATGTCTCTGCAATTCGTCGAGCGAGGTCTTGCCAAGGCCGCGTGTTGGGGTATTTATTACACGCAAAAATGCGATGTCGTCGAACGGGTTCATCGCCAATTTCAGGTAAGCGATGATGTCCTTGACCTCGGCTCGCTCGTAGAACGAGAAGCCGCCGACGATGTTGTAATCGATGCGGTGGCGGCGAAGCGATTCTTCGAACAGCCGCGACTGGGCGTTGGTGCGATAGAGCACGGCGATCCGTTCGGTGTGGCTGCGGCGTTGGTGCTCCTCGATCTTCGACGCGACAAAGCGTGCTTCGCCGTCGCCATCGTAAGCCTGGCAATAGAAGATACGTTCACCGCCCGGATTTGCCGTCCACAGCTTCTTTTTCTTCTGATTTACGTTGTTCTTGATGATCGCATCGGCGGCATCGAGGATCGTCTGCGTCGAGCGGTAGTTCTGTTCGAGGAGGATGACCTTCGCATTCGGGAAATGCTTTTCAAAGCCAAGAATATTGCGAATATCCGCCTGCCGAAACCCGTAGATACTCTGTGCATCGTCGCCGACCACGCAGATGTTCTGCTGTTTCTCGGTTAGGTAATTTATCAGTGCGAACTGCAAAGCGTTCGTGTCCTGATATTCGTCAGCGAGGATGTACTTGAACCGCTCATTGTACTTCTCGCGAGTCTCCGCCGATTTCCTAAGCAATTTCACCGTCTTTATCAGCAGATCGTCAAAATCGAGAGCGTTCGCCGTATTCAGGCGATCGTCGTACATCTTGAAGACCTTTGCGATCGTCGCGTTCTTCTCATCGCCGTACTCGACCTTTGACGCGAATATCTCGTAGTCTTCGCCGCGATTCTTGGCCGAACTGATCGCATTGCGGACGTATCGCGGGTTCAACGTTTTCTCGTCCAGCCCGAGGTCCTTGATACACGCCTTGACGACCTTTTGCGTGTCGTCGGTGTCGTAGATCGTGAAGGATTTTTTATAACCTTCGCCGAGCAACTCGATGTCTTGCCGCAAAATGCGTACACACAGGCTGTGAAAGGTCGAGATGAGCGGTGCGGATTGGAGCCTTTGCCCTTTCAGCAGTTCCTCGACACGGGATCGCATCTCGCCCGCCGCCTTATTTGTAAAGGTCACAGCGAGAATATTGTGCGGTGCAACCCCTTGTTCCCTAATAAGATGAGCGATGCGAACCGTGATCACACGAGTCTTGCCCGAGCCGGCACCCGCGAGAATAAGCAACGGCCCGTCGGACGCCAAAACGGCCTCTTTCTGCTGCGGATTGAGTGAAGATAATAGATCCATGAGATATTAGCCGCGGATTTACGCAGATAACGCAGATATAATGCGTGCTGCCCTATATGTTTGATCGAATTGCGTCAGAGTTCTTGATCAGCGTTATCCGCGTTTATCTGCGGCAAAAATCATTTAATTAACGACTGAATTTCCTTGAACTGCTCGTGCTTTGCGTCACGCATTAGTTCGAAGAGTGCCATTTCGATCGAGGATTCGATCACGCCTGCACGCCGCATTTTTTGCAGGCCGGCGAGGCGGTTGTATTCGAAGCGTGAGGTCACACAATCGCAAAGTATGTGCACCTGAAAGCCGCGTTCGATGAGGTCATGTGCGGTCTGGCTGACGCAAACGTGCGTTTCGAGGCCGCAAAGGACTACTTGCGAGACGCCTAGCTCAGTCAGTCTATCGACAAAAGGCGATGCTCCGCATGAGCTAAACGCTGTCTTTTCATACGTTTCGTAGCCATCCGGCAACGCGAGCCTGATCTCCTCAGCAGTCGGCCCGAGGCCTTTCGGATACTGCTCGGTCACCAAAACCGGGATCCCCAGCACCTGAAATCCGCTCACCGCCGTCGAGGCCCGCGAAGCCATCACCGAAAAGTCCGGTATCGCATTCCGAAACCCTTCCTGAATGTCCACCACGACCAGTGCGGCCTTATTCTTGTCCAGTATCTGCGGGTGCATCAGCTATTTTCCTCACGCGCCTTTGCCTCTTTCGCCAGCCGCCGTTCTTCCTTTTCCTTCATCTCTTTCTTATATGTCTTAAAGAAGAAATACACTGCGACCACGCAGACGACCATTATCAAGATCATCATCGCCGCAATAAAATAAACCTCCGCACGACCAGCTCCGGGCATGCTCTCAGTGTAGAATTACCCGCCCACACATTCAAG
>JANPDK010000137.1:0-10414 GCA_031431415.1 Acidobacteriota bacterium
AAATGGTAGGAAATGGTGGTCGACCGGAGCGGGCGACGCTCGATGCAAGGTCTCGATATTTATGGGTAAGACCGATCCGTCGGCGGCGAAGCACTTGCAACAGTCGATGATCCTCGTCCCGATGGACACGCCCGGCGTGACCGTGAAGCGGATGCTGGATGTATTTGGTTTTGACGATGCACCGAATGGACATGCGGAAATTCTCTTCGATAACGTCCGCGTTCCGAAAGAAAATATTCTGCTCGGCGAGGGCCGAGGTTTTGAGATCGCGCAGGGAAGGCTCGGGCCCGGGCGGGTTCATCATTGTATGCGGTTGATCGGCGTGGCTGAGCGTGCTCTTGGGATGATGTGCAAGCGGGCTAGGGCACGAGTTGCGTTTGGCAAACCGGTTGCCGACCAAGGCGTCATTCGGCAATGGATCGCCGAGGCCCGCTGCGCAATCGACCAGGCTCGTCTGCTCGTTCTAAAATCCGCATGGATGATGGACACCGCCGGGAACAAGGCAGCACGCAGCGAGATCGCTATGATAAAGGCTGTCGTCCCGCAAATGGCTCTCAAGATAATCGACCGGGCGATACAGATCCACGGTGGCGGCGGCGTTTCGCAGGATTTTCCGCTCACACAATTCTGGATCTATGCCCGCAGCCTCAGGCTCGCCGACGGGCCGGATGAAGTACATCTTGAATCGGTGGCGAAGATGGAGTTAAATAAAGGGTGATGGACGTTCAGGCTCATATTCAAAAAGTTTGTCGGGAGATCGTTGAGCGATTTCAACCGCAGAAGGTCATTCTTTTCGGTTCTTATGCATACGGCACTCCTACTTATGATTCGGACATCGATCTTCTTGTTGTTATGCCTTACGAGGGAAACGAACTTGATAAGATGGCTGAGGTGCGGGGAGAGTTGAGTTCAGCGATGCCGCTCGACGTTTTAGTAAAGACGCCAACACAAATTAAGACGCGTATTGAAATGGAAGATTTTTTCGTCCGCGAGATCATGGATAACGGGAAGGTTTTGTATGACGCCGGAGGTCTTGGAGTGGGTCGATAAGGCAGAGGGTGATTGGGCGACGATGCTGCGAGAAGCAGCGGTCGCCGAAGAACCGAATTTTGACGCCGTTTGTTTCCACGCCCAGCAATGCTCTGAAAAATATTTAAAAGCCCGACTTGTTATGGCGGGCATTGAATTTCGTAAGTCTCATGACCTTCTTTACCTCCTCAACCTAGTTTTGCCTGTCGAACCTTCTTGGAGTTTTCTTCACGACTCGCTTTTCAAACTTACCGCGTATGACGGTTGCAATACGTTACCCAGGTGTGGATTCTACAAAGGAACAGGCGACCTTATCTGTTGAGCATTGTAGGGCGGTTCGAAAGACTATCCGCACCGTTTTAATATCGGCAGAATAACTCCCGTTTGCTTAAGCGGAACTATATTTCCAATCAATCTGACCGGCGCTCCCAGTCACCCTGCATACATTTCTCTCACTTTGACGTTAAACATTGTAAAAAAGTGTTGACAGATATTGTGCATTCCTGTAACTTTTAATTGTTGCAGCGATAAGTCTGCACATCTACAGCCACCAGATGCGGCAAGTTTTCCATATAAACGAAAGTTCTATAGATCACGGTTCGTGGTCGAAACATCCGAAAAATGCGGGTTTTGGCATATCCACTTAGTTAACCTGTCAGATGATATCTCGCCTTCCGATACGAACAAGAACGGTGGCCCCAATCCTCGAAAAGACAGAACTCGCACTTCGGATGGGAACTTAAGGAAAACCTTGCGGTCGGAAAAAACAAAAGCGTTGAACTGAGAATCAAGGAGCAAGAAACAAATGTTCGGTAAAAAGAAAAGCGTTGCCGGTCTCGACATCGGTTCGAGTTCGATCAAGATGGTCGAGCTGGACGGCAAGCTGAACAGCCTCAATCTGGTAAGCCTGGGCTTCGAGAATCTGCCGAGTGACACGATCATCGACGGACAGATCATGGAGCTTAATGTCGTTTCGGATGTGATCCAGAGCGTATGTGCTAACCATCAGGTCAACGCTACAAACGTCGTCACCGGCGTGAGCGGCCATTCGGTCATTCTAAAGAACATCGTTCTGCCGCCGATGACGCAAGAAGAATTAGAAGAGTCGATCGACTGGCACGCTGAGGAGCATATTCCATATGACCTCGCCGATGTCAGCCTCGACTATCAGGTCACATCAGAAACGCCAGATGCGACCAATGTCCTGATCGCCGCGTGCAAACGCGAGCGTATCGACAATATCAAACAGGCCATCCAGCTCGCGGGCAAGACTCCGGTCATCATCGACGTCGACACCTTTGCCCTGCAGAACTGCTACGAGGTCAATTACAATCCGACCGAAGATGACGTCGTCACGCTCCTTAATATAGGAGCCTCAACGATGAATGTGAACATCGTCAAGGGTACGCGTTCGCTCTTTACACGCGACATTACGGTCGGCGGAAGTCAGTTTACAGACGTCTTGCAGCGAAGCCTGGGACTTAACTTCCAGCAGGCTGAGGCTGTCAAACGCGGCGTTGTAGATGCGGTCGAGGGAATCGAAGAAAAATCGATCGAGCCGCTGATGAACAACGTGACCGAGATCGTTGCGATGGAAATACAGAAAACATTCGATTTCTACCGTGCGACGACGGAGGACAACGAAACTATGGTGCAGAAGATCCTTATCTCGGGCGGCGGTTCGAAGTTGGCCGGGCTTTCACAGGAGCTCTCGCAGCGTCTCGAATTGCCGGTCGAGGTTCTCAACCCATTCCGCAACATTAACGTCGACAACAAAAAGTTCGACCCCGAATATCTTAGCGAGATCGTGCCCGAAATGGCTGTGGCCGTCGGTTTGGCAGTAAGGGGAGTTTAACTACAATGATCAAGATCAACCTATTAAATTCTGTCACTGAGCGCCAGGGCGGTGCGGTCGTCGCGGTCGATAAAACGATCTCGAGCGCTTCGTCAAGGCTGTTACTTATGTCGGTCGTCGTCGCGGTATTGCTCGCGGCCGTGGTCGGTTGGGACGTTATCAGCACTCAGATGGCCAAGGCCGACGCAGAGCGTCAGCTCGACGAGCAAAAGCAGATCGCTGCCGAACTCGAAACGGTAATGAACGAGCAGAAAGAACTTGAGGGCAAGATCGCCAGCATCGATTCACGTATAGAGGCTATCAAGAAACTTCGTGCATCACAGGCCGGCCCGAGTGCGGTGCTTGACGCTATGCGCGAGCGTATCGCAATGGTGCCGGGGCTCTATCTCGAAAGCATCGAGCAATCTGGCGACAGCATTATCGTAAAGGGAAATTCGCCTGACGAATCGCAGGTCACGCAGTTTGGCCGCAGCCTCGAATTCTCTAATGGCCTGTTCTCGAATATGAATATCGAGACCGTTCGTGCCGAGGTTGCTAATAACAATCTGCCGCAAAAGGCTAATGCCGACGGCGAGACGCCGAAGGTCCAGCTAGTGAATTTCACGATCAAGTGTGCCTACACGCCGTCCAAGGCCCCGTCACCGGACGGTGCGAACCCGACCACGGCAGCGGCTCCCGGATCGTCGCAGGCGGCTAAGCCTCAGGTAGCAAAGAACTAGTGCATTCCACCTCGCATACAAGAAGGAAATCGACATGTTAGAGAAAATAAAAAATCTTAAGTGGCACTTTCAGCTGGTACTCCTCGTTTCCGTTGCGGCACTGCTCTACACGGGTGTGTGGTACTTCGTCACGAGCGAAACGCGGGCCGAGGTCACAGTGCTTACCGATCAGGTATCGCAACTCAAGACCAAAAATGAGACCGCACGCGTCGCCACGCAGCGGATCAATGAGTTTCGCGCTCTATATGCCAGCAAGGCCGAGGAGTACGAAGAGCTAAAGGTCCTTCTGCCCGAACAGCGTGAGATCACAAATGTTCTGCAGGGCCTGCAGGACACCGCGAACGGCAGCCGAATGGTTGTGATGCGTTTCGCCCCGCGTGACGATACGCAGCAGGAATCGATCATGGCCAAGCCGGTCGAGGTCGAAGTCGACAGCAATTTCACCAATCTGCGTGCGTTTTTTGATGCGATAGGCAAATTGCCGCGAATCGTATCGGTCACCGACTTTAAGATCAACCAGCTCGAAAAGCAGAGCGAGCAGAAGACGATCCACGCACAGTTTCTACTGACCGCGTACTATGCTTCGCCGAATGACATGAATCCTAAAGCTGGAGTTCCCGGAGCACCTGCGGCTCCCGGTCAGCCCGGGGCTGCTCCCGCACCAGCCGGGGCGAATCCGGCTGTTCCTAAGGCTCAACCAGCACCGGCTAAACCCGCCGTCTAACGATTCCTGCTTCTGACCCCAAAAGAGATAAAGCCATGATCAATATATCGACATTGAAACGCTTCGCATGCCTGACGGCCATGGCCTTAGGCCTAGTTCTGGTGGGCGGAAGCCTCACCGAGGTCAACGCTCAGCGTGATCCGTTCAAAAAGGCCGGCTGGGCAATTCCGAAGAAGCAGCCTGTGGTTTCGACCACGCCGAAGACGCCTAAAGTGACGACACCGGTTGTTTACGGCGTACCTGCGGTCGAGGCACGCATCGAATACTACAAACGCTTGCGCGACGCCGCTGCGGCAAACGGTTCACCGTTGCCAAAGCCGACCAGCGTCATGACGCTGAACGAACTAGCAGTGACCGGTATCTTTAAGACGCCGCGCGGTTACGCCGCGATGGTCGAGGCGACGCCGATCAAGCTTTCGTACACGATCTACCCGGGAGAAAAATTCTTTGACGGACAGCTCGTCGCGGTCGAGGAGCATCGTTTGGTCTTTCGTAAGGTGACCAAAGTCTCCGAAGGCAAGTTTGTTGCATCGGTCGAGAACAAGCCGCTCAAGACATATTCACAGAAGGCCCAGATGGAAGGCACTGCACCGACAACCGGTCAGAACGAAGGTTCGGTACAGACAGCCAGCAATACCGGTGCTCCGGCTCCGGTCAAAGGAGCTGAGCAGCCGAAGCCGTCATCAAATCCATTTCTTTCGCCGCTCGACGAGTTTAGTAATGCTCCGGCCGAGCAGCCAGTCAAAGAAACTCCCAAGAAGGCGACGAAAAAGCCTGCAAAAGTTGCAAAGAATGGCGGCAAATAAGCCGCATTAAGTAGCCCGCAAGGGCGGTCCAGTTACGGAGGAAACATGAAGTCTCTAAACCTTTTCAGCAAAGCACTCTCACGATTCGTCTTTGCGGTGGCAATAATCAGCACCTTTGCTGTTGCTATATCGGCTCAGAAGGTCGATCCACAGCAGCAAGGCAAGATGTACGGCGAGCCCGGATTTCGCGGCGAGGCGATCGAACTAAACGTCGTCAATGCCGACATCCGCGACATTCTCAGCTACATCACCGATCAATACGGTATCAATTTCGTGATCGACAAATCGGTCAAGGAAGTTCCGGTTACCGTAAAGGTCAAAGACGTTCCGTGGAACATCGCTCTTGACTCGGTACTGCAGGCACAGGAATTAGGGGTGCAGGTCAACGGCAACATCCTTCGCGTAGCGGACAATAAGACGCTGGCAAGCGAGGGCGAACTTGTTCGCCAGCGTCAGAGCAATCAGCTAGACAATACACCGCTCTTTACCGAAAAGTTTCGACTTAACTACGCGACCGTTTCCGGCGGAGCCACAGCGACCGCAACGACGGCGGGCACGACGACGGCCGGCGGCGCTGGTGGTGGTGGTGGTGGCGGCGCAGAATCAAGCGGAGCCTCTGGTGGTGGCGGAACGGGCAATAATCAGGGCCTGCTTCCGATCATAAAGCGACGCCTGTCGCGTCGCGGTTCCGTCGAGATCGATGCCCGCACAAATTCTCTTATCGTAACGGATGTCGCATCGAACCTCGGTGCGATCAAGCAGCTCGTTGCATTGCTCGATCAGCCTGAACCGCAGGTCGAGATCGAAGCCCGCATCGTTGTCGCATCGCGCAATTTCAGCCGCGACATCGGTGTCCAACTTACGGCCCTTTTGACCGGAGCACGCGGTAGCGGTATCGGTGGTGGAACACTACCGACCACACCGGTTGGCCTCCCGAACACCAACCTCATCCCGAATCCGACCATCAACAACGATCTGGCCTCGCGTATCGCTAATACAGCGATCGGCCTAACGACCGGCGTATTTGGAACCGCTCAGTTGAGCGCGATCATTTCGTTGGGCGAACAGAAAGGCCAGGCAAAGGTTATTGCCACGCCTCGCGTCACGGCCCTCAACAACGAACCCGCCGAGATCAAGAGCTCTACCAAGATACCTATCAGGACGATCCAGCCCGGAACGGGTGCCGGTGGTAATGCGGTATTTTCCACGGAATATGTCGATGTACCGCTTCGGCTCTCGATCACGCCGCAGATCACCGATCAGGGAACGGTTATCCTGACAGTCACGGCAGAGAACAGCTCGACCGCGGTGGTCACTGGTACTGACTCAGCACCGGCGATCAACACACAGAGCATGACGACAAAGGTCGTTGTTCCGGATGGCGGCACGACCGTCGTCGGCGGAGTTCTCTTCGACGACGAACGCGAGAGCCAGGACAGAACGCCGGGCCTCGGCAGCATTCCGATCCTTGGCAACCTGTTCAAACGCAAGGGCGTGTCACGCAACACCAACGAAGTACTCTTCTTCATCACGCCGCGTATCACACGTCAGGATTTTGCTGGCGGTGTTCCGACAAGCGGAGCGATCCTTCAGCCCGTGCCGCTCGGCAATCCTCCGTCAAACTCGACAACCGAAACGCCAGTCCTTCCAACCCCCGGAATGGAAAGGCCGCAACCGGTCGCCACGCCGATCAAACCATAAGTTTGATCGCATTCAATCAAGTTGTTTTCTCCAAAGAGGCTGCCCGAAAAGGCAGCCTCTTTTTTCCTTTTTTGAGGATGAATCCGGTGGGAAAAAAACGAGCGTGCCAACACGCTCCCTCCGCCGCGCATCCAGATTCCAGCCCGCGTATGCGGGCGAAAGCATAAAGCCACGGGTGCAAGCCCGTGGATAGACGAACAACGTTTATTCAGCCCGTGTAACGGGCGACAGGGTACAACCGGAATGGGCGTTGTGTTTACATTGATTCCCGGATCGGTCTTTTAGTCGAATGCACTGCCGCTATCTACGATAGCTCGATTATGTTTTTCGCGTTACTCACGCCGCGTGGCTTTATGCTGGCACCCGCTACGCGGGCTGGAATCCTCAGAAGCGCAAGTTGGATCCCGATTTCGTATTCCAATTTTTACTGAACCGCGCCATAATTCAATATTGTCTTTCTAAACTCGGCCTCTGAATGAATGTTATGAAAACAAGATTCTTTCTTGTCGTTGTAGCTATCTCCGTTTGTATTATCGGTATCTCGTTTATTGACCGAACGGGGGCTCAGGAAAGGCGTACTATTCAACCACGCCAAGAAGACCTTGATTTGGCTGCAAAGATTAGGGAGATGACAAACCGCTCGTCGGGAGGATTGGTCGAAGAAATATCACCAGATGGAACTGTGACGATTGACCTGCAAGGACGGTTTCAGAATCTCTTTTTGACGAAGACTTTGGAAGGTGGGGAAACCGCATCCGCCTGTGTAACAAGTCTCGCTGAAGCGAATTCTTTTTTTGGAAGAGATTTGGAGACTGGCGAGGCACATTCCCTCACCAAACTGTCTAAGCCGGCTGTCACACAGTCAAAGCCGACAAGCCCCGAGATGACATTTCGGGAGCTTCAGTTTTATCAAACCCTAATTGAAAATGCGACGAAGCGGGAGCAAACCAGTCCCAACTCTGCAACGTTCGCGATCCTAAACAATGATGGTGTGGGGGAGGGATTCAATGATCCAGCCCCTAGAACACCCGAAGGCGGAAATGGCGGAACAACGTTGGGCCAGCAGCGCCTTAATGTGTTCAATTCTGCGGCTAGTATCTGGGGTTCTTTTTTGGATAGTAATATTCCGACCAATATCCGCAGTCAATTCGACCCTCAGGCGTGTTCGCCGACCCAGGCTATTTTGGGATCGGCCTCGGCCCTATCTATGCACGGAAATTTCGCTAATGCTGAATTTCTGAATACTTGGTATCACGCGGCTTTGGCTAACAAACGCTCTGGCAGTGATCTTGCCCCCAGCCCTGAGATTAATGCTACTTTCAATAGCAGTATTGATAACGGATGTTTTGGAGGAGCAACTCGTTGGTATTACGGCCTAGACAACAACCCGCCAGCGAACACTGGGAATCTCCTAATTACGGCTCTTCATGAAATCGGACACGGGCTCGGTTTCTCTAGCTTTGTTAATGGAAGCACTGGTGAACTTCTTCAAGGATTTCCTGACATATATACCCGGTATATGTTTGACCGAAGCACTGGGCTATATTGGCATCAAATGACGAACGCTCAACGTCAGGCTTCAGCACAAAACACGGGAAATGTTTTGTGGGACGGGCCAAATGTAAGAATCGCGTCCGGGTTCTTAACAAGTGGAAGGGAAGCAGCCACAGGGCGTGTGCAGCTGTTTACGCCGTCGCCCTTACAAACTGGCTCATCCATATCGCATTTTGATATTGGGGCCTTTCCGAACTTGCTGATGGAACCGGAAATCAATCTGGGATTACCAACCAACCTTGATTTAACACGCCAACAAATGCGGGATATTGGTTGGTACAGGGATACAAATGGTGATTTAGTACCCGATTCTGTTGACAGTGTGACTTCGATCTCAGCAACGGCATCACAGTCGAACGTTTGCTCAAGAGGAATGCAAATTAGTGTCGGTGATACCGAAGTGAATTCGGTTGCGAAGGATGCTAACGGATTTCTTTCCTACTATTTTGCGAACAGGAATTCAGCTAAAGATCTCGCGATTTTCTTTGGATACTACAATCCGACATTTTGCACTCCGGGAGGGAATCAGTCGGCATTTGTCGGGACTGTTAGTGTCGGGGCTAATCAAGCCTATGGTGTGCGGCAAGTCGGAGCAACTCAGTGGCAAGTAAACAACTTTACTACTGGCGTCGTCTATGGAACTTTTTCCGTGGCCGGTTTTGATATCTCACGTGGACTTGCGTTTGGAACATATTCGATAGTTGCCCCGTCGTCGCATAATGCGGTCACGGAGTTTTATGACGCCGTCCAGTCAGCTCCATCTGCGACGAATTTTCTAACAATTGGTCAACGAACCAATCTTAACTGGATCAATAGCGGCGGGTTTAGTAGAAACATTACGATTGAAATATCGACTGATGGAGGCTTTACTTTCCCGACTCTTGTAGGCACAAACATCTCAAATACCGGAGGTGTGCAGTTTTCCGTGCCAAATATCCCTACATCGCAAGGGAGGGTACGTGTTCGCGAGCATGAATTTCGATCACCGTCCGGCTTCTCGACTAGCAATTTGATCATCTCAAGTGGAACTCCAACTCCTACGGCCACGCCTACAAGCACGCCAACATCAACTCCGACAAATACACCGACTGCCACACCAACAAATACGCCAACTGCTACTCCAACAATGTCACCGACACCAGCGGGATTTGAGGCAGACGTGGCTCCGCGGCAGGTCGGGGATGGGGCCGTTCTTTCTACTGACATTACTCAGGTGCGGCGGTTTGTTTCGGGGCTTGATACGCCTAGTTTGAGTCCGAATGAGTTTCAACGTACGGATTCGGCGCCGAGGGCTTCTTTGGGTGATGGTTTAGTCAATTCGGGTGATGTAGTTCAGGCACGACGGTATGTGGCTGGGCTTGATCCATTGACCGAGGCAGGTGGGCCGACGGTTGCAGCGGATCCTGAATTGCGGGCGGTTATTGGTGGATCGCTATTTGGCAAGAAGTTCGGGGCGTCGGGCTTGCTGCGTTTGGAAGAGGGGAAGGATGGCTCGATGTTGGTGGTGCTGGAATCGGGGACTGATGTTTCGGCGGTGAGTTTTGGGCTGCGGTACGATCCGGCGTTGGGGCGGCCTGTGGTATTGGCGGGCGATCTTCCGGACGGGGCGGTTTTGACGGTGAATGATGCGGTCGCGGGGGAATTGGTGGTGCTGATCGACTCGGCGGGGCCGCTTGGGGATGTTGGGAAGGGTTTTCGGTTAGTGTTGATAGGGTTTGAGAATGAAGCGGTGGATCGGATGGTCGAGTTTGAGGGTGCGGCGAGTTTGTCGGATGTGTTGGGAAATGCGGTGCCGGTGGTAGCGGAACGAATGACCCTTGCGACGAGAGAGAACCACCCCGTCAGCCCGTAAAAAGCACGGGCTGCCACCCCTCCTTAGTAAGGAGGGGAGCTTTTTTGCCGCGTATCACTCCGGGATGTAGCCGTTGGGCACAGGGCGGTCGCCGTTTTGGCCCCAGACGCCGCCGACTACGACGTTGTCGGAGCTGCGGGTGATGTACCATGTTCCGCTCGACGGGCGAAAAAC
>JANPDK010000138.1:0-13374 GCA_031431415.1 Acidobacteriota bacterium
TGAGAGGGAAAAGAAGAGAACGAAGACAGAAAACTAAACTAAAAAGGAGCAACTGTAAACCTTGAACAGGACTAACAAACAAAGTGCAAACCTATACAAGGAATAACACTCTAAAGTGTCAACTTTCTTTAGGACGACACACACCCAAAAGCCTGTTCCACCTGTTCCATGTGTTCCACCGTTCCGCCATGGAACATGCAGCAGACGATTTTTTCCTCACAGCGAACAGGTCACATTTGGGCTTATGAGCCACTCTGGGCGACGTAGACGGAATTGACCGAGATCGAGCCGGTGTACGGATTCGGAAATTCGATGTTGTGGGCGGTTGCGGTGGTGAAGATTTGGCGGAGGTGGGCGGTGAAGTCTTCGTTTGCGGGGTCGTTGGACCAGAGCGCGAAGGTTCCGGCGGGTTTTAGTTGGGCTTTGACGGCGGTCAGGCCTTCGGTGGCGTATAGTGAGCCGTTTTCGGGGTCGAGGTAGTGTGCGGGTGAGTGGTCGATGTCGAGGAGGACAGCGTCGAATTTTCTTGTCGGATCGGTCGTGTCGAAGCTCGTGCGGGCGAGGGAGAAGAAATCGCCTTGGCGAATCTCGCATCTCGGGTCTTTGGTAAGGATTTCGCCATTCGGCACGAGGCCTTGTTTGTGCCAGTCGATCACCGGTTGGAAGAGGTCGATGACGAGCAGGCTTTTGACTGACTTATTTTTCAATGCCTCAACCGCCGTGTAGCCGAGGCCGAGGCCGCCGATGACGACATCGAGATCTCCTGTCAGCGGAGTCAGACCGAGGTTCGCAAGCTCACGTTCGCTCTCGGTGAAGAGGCTCGACATCAGGTATTCGTCGCCGAGCTTGACCTCGAAAACCTCCTGATCATTCAACCGCGGTTCCAGCCGTCGGCGGAGTGTTAGCTCGCCAAGCGGTGTCATCTGATAGCCAAGTTCCTGAATTTTCACTTCTATTGCCCCGAAATCGCGTGAAGAAGGAAGTGCGTTCCAAAGAACAGGGCGACTCCGGCAAAGACTGCTAAGGAGACCCAGATGCTCGGGCCGCCGTGGTGGTTGACCTCGGGGATTAGGTCGCTGGCGGCGACGTAGAGCGTGACTCCGCCGGCTACGGGCAGGGCGTAGGCGGTGACGGCGGTGAAATTTGTGCCAATGATGTAGAAAACAAGCACGCCGAGAAAGGTTGTGATTCCCATCAAGGATGTCGCGAACATCACCTGCCGACGGCCTTTGCCCGCGGCCAGAACCATTGATCCGATCGTAAATCCCTCGGGAAATTTGTGCAGCAGGACGGCGATGAAAACGAGCAAGCCGACCTTAGCATCGATCGTCGCAGCGGCCGCGATCGAGACTCCGTCAAAAAATGTGTGAACAAGCAGTCCGCCGACCGCCGTGTAAGCCGATGTTGGCGAAATAAGGTCGTGCGAATGGTCGTCATCGTCGCAGTGCATCTCCTCGCCGATGTGAAAGTGCGGTGCGATCGTGTGTTCGACAAACTGCGTCAGCAGGTATCCGCCGAGCAACAACGCCATCGGCAAAGCCAGATTCTCACCTTCGCCGGACGTGTTAGGATTTATCTGCTGCCACAGTGTGATGCTCTTTGGTAATATCTCGAAAAGCGTCACCGCGAGCATAAATCCGGCTCCAAGAGCGAGTAGGTAGCGGAGAAATTTGCGATAGCTGCCGTGAAGGCTGGAAGGGAAGAGAACCAGCCCGCCCAGCACATTTGCCAGGCCGGCGAGTAGGCCGAATGCTAATAATTGAAAAAAAATCCCGTCCATCAGTTGATTTGCGACCGCTATATCCTATATCAGCGGTCTATAAATGAGCAAAAATCAGTTGGAAATAGTTGATTCTATTGGTTCAGTTCTTAAGCGTATGTATAAAATTAGCCTCCTTATTTTTATTCTTGACATGAGCCTAAAATCGGGCGTATCATTCATTTGTAACTGAATAAGCCCAGATCATCTTTTGGGCATCACGCGAATTCTAAAATAAGTGTTTAGTGGCTTAAGCGCCTAAGACGGGGCGCTAGAGATATCTTTCGCTCTTTGAATATGCCGGATATCGACGCTGAAAAGGTCCACACGCCGGTGCTGCTTAGCGAGACCCTTGGTCTGCTCGATCCGCAATGCGGCGGACTTTTTGTCGATGTGACGGTCGGTCTCGGCGGCCACAGCGAGGCGATACTTGCGGCATCAAAAAACACTCGGCTGATCGGGATCGATCAGGACGCCGCGGCTCTTGCGATGGCGGGCGAAAGGTTGGCGAAATTTGGCGATCGAGCGAGACTGATCCATTCAAATTTCTCGGCGATACGCGAAATTATTGATAACAAAGAGGTTGACGGGATTGTGGCCGATCTTGGCGTTTCGTCACTCCAACTTGATAGCGAAACGCGGGGATTTAGCTTTCGGTTTGACGCACCGCTGGATATGCGGATGGACCTGGATTCTGGCGACGAGACGGCGGCGGAACTTTTGAAAACGCTTTCTCAGGACGAGATCGCGAACATCATTTACCAGTTCGGCGAAGAGAGGCATTCGCGGCGAATTGCACGGCGGATCATTGAAAGAAGGGAACGCGGCGAACCGGTCGAGACAACATTTGAGCTTGCTGACCTTGTACGACGCTCGGTGCCGCATCGGCCAAAGGAAAAGATAAATCCGGCGACGCGGACGTTTCAGGCACTGAGGATCGCGGTAAACGACGAGCTTGGGATCATCGCAAAATTTATCGACGACTCGGTCAATGTATTGAAAACAAATGGCGTACTCGCGATCATCACCTTCCACTCGCTGGAAGATCGCATTGTGAAGCAGACGTTCCAGAAACTTTCGGGTAAATGTTCATGCCCGCCACGCATGCCGGTTTGCCAGTGCGGAGCGGTGAAGAAAGTCGAGATCTTGACGAAAAAGCCAGTGATTGCCACTGAAACAGAGCAGAGCGAAAATCCGCGATCGCGGAGTGCCAAGCTCAGAGCGTGCAGAAAAATATAGCCCCAAATTCAAAACCTCGGAGGAAGATATGAATAAGCGAGACATAGTTGCCGGAGAGACTCGGATCAAGGTTCGCAATGCGGACGAGGAGCCAAAACGTTGGCGCACATATCTTCTGATGGCGATTTGCGTGACGCTGCTGATAAGCGGATTCTTCTTCGCCGGTCGGCAGCATTTTTCGTCGATGGACTACGGGATGAAGAACTCGAAGCTACGTAATCATGTCGTGCAGCTCGAAGCCGAAAAGCGCCGCCTCGTCCTCGCCCGCGAAGTCTCGCTCTCGCCCGGCGAGATCCGAAAGGCCGCGAAGAAAGCCGGAATCATTGGCACGTCTGACGACGCTGCGGTCGCTCAAGTGACGTCGGCTACAAAGGAAAAGGCCGTCCCTGCCGAGCCGACATCTTCGTCCGATATGAAGCCCCTAGTTATTAAAACCGCAGTCGTTTCTGCCGCCAGGCCGGAAGTCCAGACTGCCGCATTGAAGGTCGAAAAGCCTCAGCGAATTGTCAAAAAGACGACGGTCGCGGCGGAATAACTTCAACGGTTTCTTAGGTTTAGACGATGGTAGCGGGGCAAGATGACGCGTCAGGCAAGATCGAAAAAGAATAATTCGCGACAAGTGGCCTTCACGAGATTTATGTTCGTGGTGGCCTTTTTTGTACTGTGGCTCGGCGGCATCAGCGTGCGTCTGGTGCATCTTCAGGTCACGCAGCACGGCTGGCTAAAGGAACGCGCGCTCGGCATGCGGCAGGACGTCAAGCAAACGCGCTCGCTCCGCGGCACCATCTACGATCGCAACGAACGTGCTCTCGCCATGAGCCTCCCGGTCAAAACGCTCTACGCCGATCCGGCTGAGATCGAGGACATCGATGCGGCGGCAAAGAACATTGCAAAAGCATTAAAACTCGATTCGAATCAGCTTGTCGCACTTCTCACTCAGGCAAAAGAAGCCAAGAAGAGATTTGTCCCGCTCGTGAAGAAGGTAGAGGATGACCTCGCTCAGAAAATTAACAAGGCGCTCGATCAGCCTGCAGTAAAGAAGGCCGATTCGCCAAATTTCTATGGCCTGCACTGGCGTGACGATCAGCGGCGTAGCTATCCTTATCAGTCGCTCGCGGCCCACATCGTGGGCTTTGCCGATGCGGATGAGAATGGTAAAGCTGGCATCGAGCAATCTCAGAATGATCTCCTGCACGGAGCGAATATAAAGAAATTGCAAGAGCGCGACCGGCTCGGCCGCGTGTACGACGAGACGACATTCGAACGCGATCTGCCAAGCGATATTTTTCTGACTATCGACGCGGGTTTCCAGCACATTACGGAAACGGCTCTCGAAAGGGGCGTAAAGGCAGCCGAGGCGAAGTCGGGAATGGTCGTCGTGATGAGGCCAAAGACAGGCGAGATACTTGCTCTGGCCAACTATCCGACGTTTGACCCGAACACGATCGCCGACGCAGCGGCCGAGAACATCATGAACAAGGCGGTTCAGTCGGTCTATTCGCCGGGCTCGGTGTTCAAGATCGTGACGTATGGATCGGCGCTTGAGAAAAATTTGTTCACGCCGGACGAAATGATCAGTGCCGGAAATGGCTCGATCACGGTGGCGGATCACGTTTTTACTGATTCTCACGGCGTTGGAACAGTTTCGTATTCGCAGGCTCTGGCGCATTCGAGCAATGTTTGCGCGATCAAAACGGGAATGCGGGTGGGCAAGGACGATTTCTTCGGAATGATCAAGAAAATGGGTTTTGGAGCGAAGACTGGGGTCGAGCTTCCGGCTGAGACGTCGGGTATTGTCAGAGCATTGGAGAAGTGGAATGGCGACTCGCTCGCGTCGATGTCGATCGGCTATGAAATAGGCGTAACGGCATTGCAAATGGCAACCGCTTTTGCGACGATAGCCAATGACGGAATCAGGATAGATCCACGCGTTATCAAAGAGATCAGACACTCGAACGATCAGCGGAAAACCGTGACCGAAGTGAAGCAAACACGGGTGGTTACGGCTGATACGGCGCGCAAATTGAGGATGATGTTGAAGCAGGTCGTCCTAACCGGAACCGGCCGCCGGGCTGCACTTAATGGATACACTGCGGCGGGCAAGACAGGCACGGCGTGGAAGTTTGACGCCAAGTCGAAATCTATCGATTCGTCGAAGTATGTTTCGTCGTTTATCGGGATGGCACCGGCCGATGATCCGGAGATAGTCGTCGCTGTTGTGATGGACGAGCCGAAGTCGGGGGCACGCGATGGCGGAATGGTCGCGGCGCCAGTTTTTCGCGAGGTCGCACAGCAGATCTTGTTCGAGTTGAAGGTCGCGAACGACGCTCCGGTCAAGGCCGAGAGCCTGGTCGCACAAACGTTGCCGCAGGTGGAATCGAAGATCGGCGAAGTAACGGAAAAGCCGACGACTTCGAAGAATGTTGCGGAAAAGACGGATGCGGCGAAAACAGCTTCGGATAAGAATGCCGATTCTAAGCCGAAAGCAAAAACACCTGAACTAGTCGACGCGAAACCAAAGGCCGTGACCGCGCCGAAAAAGCCGGCACTAAAGAAATCTGATTCGCCGAAATTAACGGCGGATATGCGAAACAGAATTTCCGCATCCATCTTTATAGAGCGACCGAGAGCAAAAATTGAAACTTGAATCAGCCATTAGATCGATCTCCGGCGAAACCGCCGCTCTTGACCCCGCTTTGCTAGATAGCGAAGTGGGTTCATTTGCTATCGACTCACGCGAGGTTGAGGCTGGCGGGATGTTCTTTGCACTTTCGCAGCCGGACTATCGCAATAATGGTTTTAATGGCGATTTTGACGATGCGACGATCCATGTCGTCGCGGCACTTGCGAAAGGTGCGGCGGTTTGTATTGTCAGGACGGATCGATATGAAGAACACAAGGCTGAGTTAGAATCGTTTCGTGATCGGCTCGTACTCGTAGATGATGCGATAGCAGCGTTTCAACGTCTCGCTCATGTCGTCTATCTCGAATGGAATGGCCCAGTCGTGGCGATCACTGGAAGTGCGGGCAAGACCACGGCGAAAGAGCTGACCGCTCACGTTCTGGAAGCCGGCGGACACAAAGTTTTGCGCAACATCAAGAATTATAACAATGGCCTCGGGCATCCGTTGACGGTTCTAAACCTTGCAAAGGATAACACTTACGACGTCGCTGTTCTCGAAATGGGTATGTCCACCCCAATGAACGAGATCGCACGCCTCTGCAAGATCACTCCGCCGGATGTCGCGGTCGAATTGAATATCCTACCTGTCCACGTCGAGCATCTCGGATCGATCGAGAATGTCGCGAAAGCGAAAGCCGAGTTAGTCGAGGGAATGAAGGACGGCGGGACGGCGGTTTTGAATGCGGATGATTCACGTGTCGCGGCGATGAGTTCGCTGAGCCGTGGAAAGGTCATAACGTATGGTGTCGAGAACGCTGCGGATGTGCGTGCAGAGAATGTTGTTTTCGAAAGATTTGGCGAGACGCGTTTTACGCTTGTCGCCACTGGCGAAAAGGCTGAAGTTGCCTTTCCGCTCAATGGTAAACACAACATTCTCAATTCGTTAGCTGCGGCGGCGGTTGGCATTAGTTTTGGAATGACGGTTGGCGAGATCGCGGCAAGTTTGCGAACGGTCGCAGCTCCGCCGCAGCGTGGTGAGGTCCTGCATTTCGCCGCCGGGTTTACGGTAATTAACGATTCGTACAACTCGAATCCTGATGCGCTGCTGTCAATGGTCGAGACGCTTGTTGACGGAGCAGGTTCGAGCCGCAAGATCGTTGTTGCAGGTGAAATGCTCGAACTGGGCGAGAACGCCGCCGCGATTCATCGTGAAACGGGCAAGAAGATCGCGGGAAGCGGCGTCGATATGCTGATCGGCGTTCGCGGCATGGGCAAAGAACTCGTGGACGGTGCGCTCGGCGGCGGACTCGCCGATGCGCAGTTCGCGGCAGATTCAGATGTTGCGGGCGAGGTGTTGCAGGATGTAGTGAGAGCCGGTGATGTTGTTCTCGTAAAGGGTTCACGCGGTGTGCGAACAGAGAAAGTTATCGAGAAGTTGTTGGAGAGATTTGAATTGGAGGACAAGGCCTCGGCCGCCAGTTAATGCTCTATTACTTCCTATACCAGTTCCTTTTCCAGCAGTACGGGAAAAATAGTGAGTCTTACTTCTTTAAAGGGCTCAATGTTATCCAGTATGTGACGTTTCGGACGGCTTTGGCCGCGATCACGGCACTGTTGGTCTCGCTGGTACTGGGCGGGCCAGTGATACGCAAACTGGCCGATATGAAGTTTGGCCAGGAGATCCGCGAGGAAGGCCCGGCGTCGCATCAGGAAAAACGCGGTACGCCGACGATGGGCGGCGTTTTGATAATCAGTTCGGTGTTCCTTTCGACGATCCTATGGGCACGCCTTGACAGTCTGTACCTGTGGATCGCTCTCGGAGCAACAACACTGTTTGCCGCTGTCGGGTTTGCGGACGATTGGATAAAGATAGTAAAGAAACGCAGCCTCGGGCTGACCGGCAAGCAGAAGCTCGCCGGACAAATGATAACAGCTTTGCTGGTGTGGGGAGTTCTTTGGGCGTGGGGCGATTATCCCTGGAATTTGAGCATTCCGTTTCTCAAGGCCACTGCCGAATCGAATCCAGCCTTGAGTATCAGCTGGGTCGGGCCATTTATTTACGCGCTTTTCATGATCTTTATTCTGCTGGGTTCGTCGAATGCAGTAAACCTGACCGACGGCCTCGACGGACTTGCGATCAGCGTTACATTTATCGCAATGTCGGCCCTTACGGGACTTACATATATAGCGAGCGACGCTCGTTGGGCAGAGCGGCTCGATATTACGCACAATCCGGCGTCAGCGGAATTAACGGTGTTTTGCGGTGCGATGGTCGGGGCGAGTTTGGGATTTCTGTGGTACAACGCTCCTCCGGCTGAGGTTTTTATGGGCGATGTCGGAAGCTTAGCGATCGGCGGGGCACTGGGCACCGTCGCCATTTTGACCAAGCAGGAATTTCTATTGCCCTTTATCGGTGGTGTATTCATTCTCGAAGCTCTGTCAGTAATGCTCCAGGTCTCGGTGTTCAAATTGACAAAACGTGGCGGACAGCCGGGAAAACGAATTTTCAAGATGACACCGCTACACCATCATTTTGAGATGTCGGGCTGGAAAGAGCCAAAAATAGTATTCAGATTTGTGATCGTCGCGGTTTTGTTCGCACTACTAAGTTTATCGACGTTGAAATTGCGTTAGTTTTGTTCCATGTTCCAGGGTGGAACGGTGGAACACATGGAACGGGTGGAACACAATTCGTAATTCTGAATTCGTAATTTGTAATTGATCTCATTGGGGAACCCAGAATTAATCAATTACGAATTAGGAAATTACGAATTACGAATTTAATCAGGATGCAGATCGAAGGGAGAAAAGCACTGGTTTTGGGGGCGGGGCGGTCGGGCGTTGAGGCGTCGGGGTTTCTTGCCGCTCGTGGTGCGACGGTCGCTCTGCATGATCGAAAGCCCGTTGAGGAATGGTCTGAGGCGGGGAGATCTTTGAAGGAGACGCACGGTGTTGGGCTGATCGGCGGTGATATTCCTTCGTGGCTGCTTGATCAGATCGATCTGGTTGTCATTTCGCCGGGTGTGCCGACGAATACCATTCCGGCGAGGTATGTTGACCGCAAGGATGGTGAAGTTATTGGTGAGATCGAGCTTGCGTCGAGATTTCTCAAGGGCCGTATTGTTGGTATTACCGGCTCGAATGGGAAAACGACGACGACGGCGTTGATCGGCGAGCTTTTGAAGAATTCCGGTATCGAGACGCAGGTTGGCGGCAACATCGGAACACCGCTTTTGAGTTTGACGGAAAACTCGACGGACGAGAGTTGGTCGGTTGTTGAGCTGTCGAGTTTTCAGCTTGAGACGATCGTTGATTTTCGGCCGAATGTCGGGATCTGTCTAAACGTTACGCCGAATCATCTCGATCGCTACGAGGGCTTTCAGGATTACGCCGCGGCTAAGCATCGTTTGTTTATGAATCAAACCGCCGAGGATGTTGCGGTTTTGAATGCTGACGACGAGATCACGGCGAGTTGGGCGAGCGGATTAAAAGCGAACGTCGTGTTTTTTAGTGTCAAACGCGATCTCGACGAAGGCCTGTTTTTACGCGGGGAAGAGCTTGTTTGTCGTGCGAATGGCTCAGAGAAGATTTTGACGACGCGGGACGAGATTTTTCTTCGTGGTTTGCATAATGTGGAAAATGTTTTGGCCGCTTTTGCCGCCGGATTGGCGTGTGGAGCGTCGCCGGAATCGATGCGGCATGCGGTCGCTGAATTCAAAGGCGTCGAGCATCGTATCGAATTTGTCGCAGAGATCGACGGCGTGAGATTTTACAATGATTCGAAGGCAACTTCGGTCGATGCGACCTCGAAAGCCCTCGAAGCCCTAAGCTGCGGCGACGGCAAAACAATCCTGATCCTCGGCGGCCGCGGCAAAAATGCTCCGTATGCACCGTTGATCGAATTGGTCAGATCGTCGGTACGATCGTTGATATTGATCGGCGAGGACGCCAACAATATCGAATCGCAGATGTCAGGGTTCGCACCGATCGAGCGTGCTAGTTCAATGGAAGATGCTGTCGCGAAAGGGTTTGCGGGTGCCGAGAGGGGCGATGCGGTTTTGCTGGCACCGGCGTGTGCGAGCTTTGATATGTTTAAGAGCTACGAGGAGCGGGGCGAGGTTTTTAAGGCTGCGGTGAGCGGTCTGAGCGGCTCGCTACCTACTTCGAACTGACCAGTTGATGAAAGACGAAAATCGCATAGATTGGTTCATGTTTGGCATCGCGACGGTGCTGGCGCTGTTTGGCGCCATGATGGTCTATAGCGCGTCGGCAATGTTTTCTTTGCGCGAATCGGAAAGTGCCAGCCAGTTCACATATTTTTATAAACAAGGTGCGTTTACGCTGATCGGGCTCGCCGCGATGTTTGTCGTGAGCAAGATCGACTATCACTTTTACCAGAAATGGTGGGTCGTGCTCGGTATCGTAATGGTGACGGTGGCCTTGCTAGGTGCCGTATTTGCGTTTCCACCGATCAACGGAGCACGCCGGTGGATCAGGTTTTCAGGGTTTTCGTTTCAGCCGTCGGAACTGGCGAAGATCGCTTTGCCCATATTCTTGGCGTATTGGCTGACGCTGAAAGAAGAAGTTGTTGGTGATATTAAGGAAACTGTCATACCGTGCTTGCTCGGCCTCGGTCTGCTCGGCGGGCTGGTTTTTGCTGAAAAAGACCTCGGAACGACGATGGTCTTGTGCGCGATCTTTGCCGCTGTCTATTTTTCGGCTGGGGCGAGGCTTGCTCATATTGGAGCGGTTGGAGCGGTGCTTTTTGTGATCGGTGTAGCTGCGATTATAGTCGCCCCGTGGCGTGTCGAACGCATCATGGCCTTTCTCGATCCGTACAAATACGCCGATGACGAAGGCTATCAGGTCGTACAATCGTTATACGCGATCGGCTCGGGCGGCGTATTTGGCGAGGGATTTGCGCAAGGGAAGCAGAAACTATTTTATCTGCCATATCCATACTCGGATTTTATCTTTTCGGTCGTCGGCGAGGAGCTGGGCCTGGTTGGAACGCTTGCCGTCGTCGTTGCCTTTGGTTTGTTACTTTGGCGCGGAGCACGTGCGGCGGTGTCGGCTCCCGACAGATTCGGAATGTTACTCGGCATCGGTATTATCACAGGAATCATCGTACAGGCGTTGTTTAATATCAGCGTCGTGACGTCGATGGTTCCGGCGAAGGGAATTCCCTTGCCGTTTATTTCGTACGGCGGTTCATCGGTGGTCGTGACGTTGATCGGCGTGGGGATTTTATTGAGTATATCGCGGTTTTCGGGCAGTGAGCCTTTCCTCAGCGAGCGTTCGAGCGAACGCGTTTATCGACGAAAGAAGCGGATGCCATAGTATATGAAAGTTCTTATCGCCGCCGGCGGGACCGGCGGGCACATTTATCCGGGAATCGCTGTCGCCAAAGAGGTGATGGAGCGCGATGCCGAGTCCGAAGTGCTGTTTGTCGGCACCGCTCGCGGACTCGAGAAAAAGATCGTGCCGGAGAATGGCTTTCAATTGTCGCTGATCAATAGCGCCGGACTTAAGAATGTCGGATTTGTGGGCAAGCTCAAGGGGCTTTCTGTGCTGCCGAAAAGTTTCCTGGAAGCTCGGCGGGTCATTCGACAGTTTCGCCCGCATGTCGTCGTCGGAGCAGGCGGTTATGTCTCAGGGTCGGTGCTGTTGATGGCGGCGATAATGGGCGTGCCGACGCTGGTGATGGACTCGAACGCTTTGCCGGGATTTACGAATCGGCAGTTGGCAAGATTTGTTGAGCGGGCCGCTTTGACCTTCGAAGAAGCCTTGCCGTTCTTTGGAAAGAAGGGCATTGTGACTGGCAATCCGGTGCGAAGCGAGTTCTTTGATATTCCAGCGAAAGACCGAACTGATATGTTTCACGTGCTGATATTTGGCGGTTCGCAGGGAGCCAGAGCGATCAATAATGCGATGATCGATGCTTTGGATAAGCTTGATTCGTACGCGGATCGTTTGACGGTGACGCATCAGACGGGTGAATCGGATTTCGATGCCATTCACAATGCTTATTCGGTGTCTAAATTCGCCGGAGCCGATGTGAGGCCGTTTATTTCGGATATTTTTGTCGAATTTGGCAAAGCCGATCTGATAATTTGCCGGGCAGGTGCGACGACTTGTGCCGAGGTCGCGGCGGCGGGCCGGGCGGCTATAATGGTGCCGTTTCCGATGGCTGCGGACGATCATCAGCGAAAGAACGCCGAGGCTTTGCAAAATGCCGGTGCGGCGAAGATGATATTGCAGCAGGACCTTAGCGGCGAAAGATTGGCGGAGGAGATCGCGGCGTTGATCGATTCTCCGGAAAAGATCAATGAGATGGAATCAGCGGCGAAGAAACTCGGACGGCGGGACGCGGCCGCTGCGACGGTGGATATTATTGAGGAATTGAAGCGGAATGTTTAGACACGTAAAACGAATTCACTTCATCGGCATCGGCGGTATCGGGATGAGCGGTATCGCGGAGGTGCTGTGTAATTTGGGTTTTGTCGTGTCGGGTTCCGATGCAAAGAAATCAAAGAATACGGATCGGCTCGAGACGTTATTTGATGTGCGGATCGCCGAAGGGCATGCGGCTGAGAATGTGCAGGATGCTCAGGTCGTGGTCTATTCGTCGGCGGTTAAGGAAGACAATCCGGAGGTTGTTGAGGCGAAGGAACGCTCGATCCCCGTTATCCCGCGTGCCGAGATGCTGGCCGAACTGATGACGCTTAAGCCATATGCTGTTGCCGTTTCGGGCACACATGGCAAGACATCGACGACATCGATGATAGCGACGGTTTTGGGACACGCGGGCGTCGATCCGACGACGGTTGTTGGTGGTGTGGTCGATACTTTGGGGTCGAATGCGAAGCTCGGGGCGTCGGACTGGTTCGTGACCGAGGCGGATGAAAGCGATCGCTCGTTTTTGATGCTTTACCCAACGATCGCGGTTGTTACCAATATCGACAAAGAGCACATGGAATCGTACAAGGGTATGGACGATGTCGTTAATTGCTTTACCGATTTCGTCAACAAAGTGCCGTTCTACGGAGCGGCGATAATCTGTCTCGATGATCCGAATGTGCAGCTCATAATTCCGCGGATCAAGCGTCGGCGCGTGACGTTCGGGTTGACCGCACAGGCCGATGTGTCGGCGAATGATATTCGTTACAACGAGACGTTTGGTTCGGCGTTCATGGTTTCCAAGCGGGGCGAGCAGCTTGGCGAGATCAACTTGCCCGTGCCCGGTAAGCATAATGTTTACAATGCTTTGGCAGCGACAGCCGTTGCTCTCGAAATGGATGTGCCGTTCGAGAAAATAGCCGAGGCATTTACTACATTCAAGAATGCGAATCGGCGGTTTCAGTTCAAGGGTGAGGCCGGCGGCATCACTGTAGTTGACGATTATGGACATCACCCGACGGAGATCGTGGCCACTTTGTCTGCCGCAAAAAATAGCTCGGGCGGCAAGCGCACGGTCGTCGTTTTCCAGCCGCATCGATATTCGCGAACGCAGGAGCTGATGGACGATTTTGTCGTTGCGTTTAACAACGCCGACGTTCTCTTTATTCTCGACATTTATGCGGCCAGCGAAACTCCGATCGAGGGAATCACTGCCGAAGTTCTGACCGAGAACATAAAGAGGTACGGTCACAAAAATGTTTCGTATATTGGCGATATTGAAACGGCGACCGAAAAGGTTTGTGCGGCTTTGCAGCCGGGTGACCTCGTGATAACGCTCGGAGCCGGCAATGTG
>JANPDK010000139.1:0-3496 GCA_031431415.1 Acidobacteriota bacterium
CGCAGAAAACTGCGACTGGCCCAACCGGACGAAGCATAGAGCGAATGTCAGGTTTTGGCAATGGTTCGCGATTTGGAATTGCGTGGTCTATCCGAGCATCGATCCACGAGCCTTCGTCGAGCAGGTCGGCGAACATGCGGAGTTGCGAACATGTACGTCCGCGTTCGCCGATGAATCTTGCGTTGGGCAGCGACGTTTCGAGCGATGCTCGCTGGATTAGTGTATCGCCTAGAGCTTCGATATTTTCAGCAATCTTGCGGAGGAAAACTGCTCGCTCGCGGCCGGCGACGTTGCCGAACTGGATTCTTGCTTGGTCGACTAACGTTGCCGCACGGTCGAGTTCGCCGAGAGTCGCGGAATGGAACGGCGGCTCAACTGGCTCACCCGTTGTTGGGTCGAAGGCGGAGAATTTGTCAGCCGTTTCCTCACCGCGGTTTTGGCCGATTATAGATGTTCCTGTCAGTTCGATTTCCATAGATGCGGAAGCCCGCGCGTGAGCTAGGCGAAATAATCAATATTGAGTGTATCGCCCTTGCTTACGCGTGGGCTTCTGCAAAGAGATGCCCTTACTGCGTGCGGGCTTCTGCAACGGCGGCTTCGCTTCGAGGGCGTGTCGCAAGTGCGTGATCGATGATCTTTAGGGTTTCTTCGAGTTCGGTGCCGGTCAATTCGAGACGAGGCGGGCGGACTCGGGTGTTGCCCCAGCCGACTTTTTCCTGGACGAGTTTTATTAACTGTACGAATTTTGGAACGGTGTCGAGGCGAAGAAGCGGCAGGAACCACTCGTTTAGTTCGCGTGCTTTTTCTCTTTCGCCGTTCATCGCGTAGTTGAATAGGTCGACGGATTCTTTCGGAAACGCACTGACAAGGCCGGCGATCCAGCCTGTCGCTCCGGCATTGACGCCTTCGACGATGCAATCATCCACGCCGACGAAGATCGTCAGATCATCGCCGCAGAGAGCTTTGATAGCGGTCACGCGGCGGACGTCGGTGCTCGATTCTTTTACGGCAGTCAGGTTTGGCAGCTCGGCGGCGAGTTCGGCGACTTGTTCGGGAAGGAAATCGGTGCCGTAGGCGACGGGATTGTTGTAGAGCATGCACGATAGATTCGTCGCCATTACCATCTGCGAAATGTGATATTTCATCTCAGGCCAATCGCCTTTGTAAACGTACGGCGGCAGGACCATAAGGCCGCTGCATCCGGCGGATTCGGCTTCGACAGCTTGAGCACAGGCGTCCGCGGTCGTCATCGAAGCAATGGCTGCAACAACGGGGACGCGATCTCCAACGGCCTCGACGACCGTCTTCCAAAGAGCGATCTTTTCTTCGAGCGAGAACGTGCCGCCCTCGCCAAGCGAGCCGTTGGTCACGATTCCTGTGCAGCCGTTGTCGATCAGCCAATTCACGTGCTTTGCCGTGAATTCGTGGTCGATATTCAGGCTCTCATCAAAACAAGTCGTTATCGCAGGCATGACGCCCGTCCAGTTCATCATCATAGATTCTCCATCCTAACAGGAAATATCGGCGGCCTCGCCGTGTCGGCCTCCCAGCCAAAAAGAAACTCCGTTGCCGCCCCGCAAATGCGGCCCTGACACGCTCCCATGCCACAGCGGGTCTGTAATTTCGCCTCGCGTCGCGAATCGAAATCTTTCACGGCGGCGTATGTAACGTCTTCGCATCGGCAGACGGTCGTGTCGTCGTTTGCAAGATATTTCAATTCATTTCGCAGCTCGAATGCGTTGTTCAATCGCTCGGCGAATTTTCTCGTCTTATCACGTTCCGCAAAATGCCGTCGCGCCTCTGCCTCGTTGCCGCTAGCCGCGAAGCCCGCGATCTTTCCCTCGATTAGCGATGCCTCGACTCCACCAATTCCGGTGGGCTCGCCTGCGCAATAGATATTCTCGCACGAAGTCCGCTGAAATTCATCGACGGCGACAAAGCTGTTTTCGATGCGGCATCCGAGGAGTGAAGCAAGCTCGGTATTCGGCACGAGGTGGAAGCCGCAGGCGAGATAGTCAGCGTCGATGATGTGGGTTTCGCTCTTTCGGGTAAGCGTGACGCTCATCAGCCGTGGATTGATGCCCTTACTTCGTGCGGGCTTCTGCAACGGGGCCACTGACGAGACCCAACAATCGGTCAGGTATGGAACGCCGAGAAGTTTTGAGCGAATGGCGATGCCTTGAGCTAGTTTCGATGGCGAACGCCATAGTCCGAGGGCGAATCGCCTGAGATTTGCCGCCGAAGTTTGTTCTGCGATGGCGACGACGTTCGCACCCTTAGATTTTAGATATTCAGCAACCGCAAGCAGCAATGCTCCGGTCCCGGCAACGACGACTCGCTTATCCTTGACATCGAGTCCGCCTTTGACGAGAGCTTGCAGACCTCCTGCACCGAGCACGTTTGGCAGCGTCCAGCCGGGAAATGGTAGGGATCTTTCGCGTGCTCCAGTCGCGATGATGAGTTTTTTGTATTCAAATTCAGTCGAGCCATCTGGCGTTTGAGCCAAGAGTGAATTGTTGCGAGCAGCGAACACCTGGGCGTTATTCACGATCTCGATTTGGCCCGATTCGACGGCGGCGATAAGTCTCATCGCCTCAGGCGATTTTGTTTTGCCGAGTTCCGCTCGCCAGATCTGGCCGCCGAGGCGTGGGTTATCATCAACCAGAGTTACTCGAAGATCTTTATTCGACGCCGCGGCCAACGCGGCGGACATTCCAGCCGCACCGCCGCCGACGATCAGGATGTCGCTAGTTAGCTTATTCACCAGTCACGATCTCCATTCCTTCTTCAACCACGCGCGTGCAACTCGTCTGATGTTTTTCGCCATTGATAGTCACGCGGCATTCGAAGCAAATTCCCATCCCGCAAAGCGGGCTTCGCGGTTCGCCGCTGACCGACGATCTAAATGTTTCGATACCCGAAGATAGAATTGCTACGGCGACGGTTGTGCCCTCGACTACAGAGATCTGCTGGTTGTCTATTGAAAGCGTGATCAATGTTCCGTAAATGTCCTCGCTGGTTGATATGGCTCGGGTGAGATCGCGGGTTTTCGGCCTAAGATCTCGTCTGTTAAAAGCTCAGCCGTGCCGAGTGAAGTCGTAATGCCGAGGCCTTCGTGACCGGCGGCAGCGTAAACGTTTTCGAAGCCCGGGATCTTGCCGATGTACGGCAAATTGTCTGGTGTTGCCGGGCGGAAGCCTGTCCAAGTGCGAACAGCAGCGAGTTCGCGAAGCTTGGGCATATATTCGAATGCTCTGGCAGTCATTCTCGACACTATCGAATTATCGATCTCACTGGTCTCGGCTCCAAATTGGCGCGAAGAGCCCAGCAATATCTGTCCGGTGCTTCGCGGCTGGACGTTAAAGGCGACCGAATCGGCGTCTTTGCCGTGCGCCGATTTTAGGTAACCAAGCTCGATGAGCTGGTGCGAGACAAAATGTGGATATCGCTCAGTTATCACAAGATGGCCTTTTCTTTTTTTGATATCGAGCTGCGG
>JANPDK010000140.1:0-21427 GCA_031431415.1 Acidobacteriota bacterium
CGTAAACTATGCGGGAAGAAATTCTGAAATTCGAATCGTTGTCTCGACTGCTTGAGCCAGCCGCAGGAGAACGAGACGCCGTGCGTGGTCGCGTCGTCGAGTATTCGGAAGAGTTTCTTGAGAATATCGATGAACTCAAGGCGTTCAATTTAACCGAAGACAAGGGCCGTGGCATTCTTGATTCGCCGATCACGGAAGACGGAATCGGTATCGACGCGGCAATATCGCTGATTCGTGAGAATGTTAATAAGCCTGGATTAAATCCCGCGTCGGGTGGGCATTTGGCTTATATTCCGGGCGGCGGGATCTATACGGCGGCGCTTGGTGATTATCTGGCGGCTGTATTTAATCGATACGCGGGCGTGTTTTATGCGTCGCCGGGAGCGGTGAGATTAGAGAATATGCTCATCCGCTGGATGTGCGATCTGGTGGGATATCCGGCAGCGGCGGCGGGGAATCTGACGACTAGCGGCAGTCTGGCGAATCTGATCGCAATAGTAGTCGCGCGCGACGCGCGAAATATCAAGTCGGCCGACGTCCCTCGCTCTGTCATTTATCTTTCCAAACAAACGCATCATTCGGTTGATAAGGCGATTCGCGTCGCCGGACTCGGCGAATGTATCGTGCGTTGTCTGCCGCTCGACGAGCGATTTCGAATCAAATCCGATGCTCTCGAAGATCAGATCGCGACGGACAAAGCCGCCGGACTAAATCCCTTTCTCGTCGTCGCTTCGGCAGGAACGACAGATGTGGGAGCGATCGACCCTCTGCCCGAGATCGGCGAGATCGCGGCACGGCACGGCCTGTGGTATCACATCGATGCGGCTTACGGCGGATTTTTTATCTTGACCAAGGAAGGCCGTGAAAAGCTTAACGGCTTGGAGCTCGCCGATTCTTTGATCATCGATCCGCACAAAGGCCTGTTTTTGCCATATGGATTGGGTGTTGTGCTGGTCAAGGATGTCGAAGACCTGAAGAGATCGTACCGTTTCGACGCGCATTATATGCAGGACGCGTTTGCCGGACCGGACGAGTTGTCGCCCGCTGAATTGTCGCCCGAATTGACAAAACATTTCCGCGGCCTGCGTCTCTGGCTGCCACTAAAACTGCACGGCGTCGGCCCGTTTCGCGCGTGTTTGGAAGAGAAACTGCTGCTTGCGAAGTACTTTCACGCAGAAATCCAGAAGATCGGGTTCGAGAGCAAGATCGAGCCGGAATTGTCGGTCGTTACCTATAGATACGTGCCCACGAGCGGTGATGCGAACGCATTCAACAAGCGTTTGCTCGACTCGATCGTCGCGGACGGGCGAATATTTATCTCTTCGACGATGTTAAATGGCGAATTCACTTTGCGGTTTGCCTGTCTGGCGTTTAGAACGCATCTGAAAACGGTGGATACCTTGCTCGAAGTCTTGAAAAATAAAACGGAGGCATTGAGGTCCAGATGAGAACCGAGACATTCTTGTTGATCTGTACTGGTTTCACATTCACTGCAATCTTGACCATAAACCGGGTCTTGGGTGCCATGGGATTAGCAGTTCCGTTTTCGCTTGATCTGGTAACTTCGCCGCTCGTGTCCGCTGGATTGGGTTTTGTTATTGGTTTAGCTCTTACCCCGATAAACAAACGAATTCGTCAATGGCGAAAGACACGGGGAAGAGACATCGACGAAGAAGAACGGTATGAGTCCGACCACGGGATGATTAGCTTAACGCCAAAGGATAAGAATGGATTGGAAAGGTAAAACAGTATTTCTAACCGGAGCGTCGAGCGGGATCGGCGAGGCTTTGGCGATCGCGTTGGCAAAGAAGGGAGCGATCCTCGGCCTTGTCGCTCGTCGCGAAGAGATGCTCGACGATCTTGCGTCGAGTTGCGAAGCCGTCGGTGGAACGGCCCGCGTGTACATGTGTGACGTCGTCGATCCGGAGGCGTTGCAAGATGCCGCCGATAAGTTTCGCCACGATTTCCAATACATCGATATCATGATCGCGAACGCGGGAATCGGCGGCAATGACGCGGCGACGCGGGCGTATAGCCCTGCTTCGGTCAAGAAACTTATCGACATCAATCTGCTCGGCTCGGCAAATGCGGTTTACGCCGTCGCGGCGAAGATGTGCGAACGGGGAAGTGGTCACATCGTCGGCATCTCAAGCCTCGCAGGTTTTCGCGGGCTTCCAAAATCCGCCGCGTACAGCGCAAGCAAGGCCGGAATGACCGCATTTTTCGAAAGCGTCCGGCTCGACGTCGCAAAACACGGCGTCGATGTCACAATTATCCAGCCCGGCTTCATCAAAACGCCCCTGACCTCCGGACGCCACGCAAACATGCCGTTCCTCATGGAGCTCGACGACGCGATTCCGCACTTCATCCGTGCCATCGAACACAAAAAACGCTTCGCCGCCTTCCCCTGGCAACTCGCAGCAATCGTCCGCCTGGGAAAATTTATGCCCTCATGGCTGTACGACAAAATCGCCGGCCGCGCCCGTTATCGCGAGTAACTACAATTGATAATTGATAACTGATAATTGATAATTGGTGAGCAAGCCAGACGCTCCAAATGAATCTATTACAAGCACTCATTCTCGGCATCGTGCAGGGGCTGACGGAGTTTATTCCGATCAGCTCGACCGCGCATCTTGTATTCGCGAGCCGTTTTACTAATTTGTACGACGGCAATGCCGAGATGACGACGGCGACGATGGCTGTTATTCAGTTGGGGACGCTCGCGGCGGTGTTTGTGTATTTTGCGGCGGACATCTGGGGCATCAGCTCGGCGTTTGTGCGTGACCATTGGAATTTTGTCTTTAACCGCCGCAAGATGCGTTTCTCGGGCACGGACGGTGTGCGGCCGATATTCCTCTCGGAAGAAGCGTGGATCGGATGGTTGATAATTCTGGGTTCTATTCCTATCGGCACGCTTGGATTTATCTTCAAGGACTTTATCGAAGGGCCGGGAACAAAGAATCTTTGGGTTATCGCCACAATGCTGATCGTCGTCGCACTTTTATTGACGGTTGCAGAGCGAGTTGGAGCCCAACGCAAAGACATGCGACATCTCGGGCTGACGGACGCTCTCGTGCAAGGGTTTTGCCAGGTGCTCGCACTAATGCCCGGAGCCAGCCGTTCGGGTTCAACGATCATGGGCGGTTTGCTGGCCGGTGAGAAGCGCGAAACGGCCGCAAGGTTTTCGTTTTTGCTTTCGATACCTGCGATAACTGCGAGCGGTTTGCTGGAATTACGAAAGGCTTTGAAGATATTACCTGCTGAGAGTTTTATGCCGCTGATCGTTGGAACTGTTGTTGCCGCTATTGTTGGTTACCTATCGATCTGGTTTCTATTCTCTTTCCTAAAGCGAAATTCGACTGCGGTCTTTATCGTTTATCGGCTACTCCTTGGCTCGACGATTCTTGTGTTGCTTTGGTTCGGCGTTATTAGTCCGGTCGTTAATTAGTTCAGAGTGCAGGCTTTAGCCTGTTCCTCGCAGAGTAAGAACAAGCTGAAGCTTGCACTCTGAACCTTATGCAAAAGCGTTGGACAATCCGCAAACACGACGCCGACGCGGTTAACAGACTCGCTTCGGAGATCTCCGTCAAACCGCTCATCGCCGCGCTCCTGATCGCACGCGGCCACGATACGGCTGAAAAGGCCACGCGATTCCTAAATCCATCGCCCGAACATCTGCACGAGCCGTTCCTGTTAAAAGGAATGCGCGAAGCCGTCGATCGCATTCAAAAAGCGGTCGATGCCAAGGAAAAGATAATGATCTGGGGCGACTATGACGTCGACGGCACGACTGGAACTGTGCTGCTGCGGAAGATGTTGGCGCTGCTCGGTGTGGAATCTACATTCCATGTTCCCAATCGCTTCACCGAAGGCTACGGCATCAATATCCCGGCTCTCGAACAGGCTCAGAAAGACGGCGTCACGCTCGTCATCAGCGTCGATTGCGGCATCCGCAGCTTCGAGCCGCTCGAATGGGCACGTGATCACGGGCTCGACGTAATTGTTACCGATCATCACCTTTCGGATGAAGTTCGAGGCAATCCGCCCGCCATCGCAGTCGTTAATCCCAATCAGACAGGTTGCGAATATCCGGACAAGAATCTTGCAGGCGTCGGCGTTGCTTTTAAGCTCGCACACGCTTTGCTCAGAGAAAATGGGCTTGAGCACGAAGTCCCGCAGTTCCTCAAGATCGCCGCGATCGGAACGGTTGCGGATGTGATGAATCTGACCGGCGAAAATAGAGCGATAGTATCGCTCGGTTTGCTCGACCTGACGAAGACGGACAATTTCGGCCTCAAGGCATTGATGGAAGTGTCCGATTGCCGCTCTGATATGACGAGTATGCATATCGGATTCCGCATCGGGCCGAGGATAAATGCGGCCGGGCGAATGGACGTGGCTCGACACGTAGTTGAGCTGTTCGAAGCAACAGATTTTAGCAAGGCTCGCGAGATTGCAACGCTGCTTGACAGCCGAAATCGTGAACGGCAGAAGGTCCAGCAAGAGATAACCGAGCTCGCTTTGCTCGAAACTGAGTCCCACGACGGACGATTTTTCGTTGTTGTCGCCGGCGACGGCTGGCATCAGGGCGTCATCGGTCTGGCGGCTTCGCGAATTGCTGAGAAACTCTACCGTCCGACGATAGTGTTGTCGTTAAAGGATGGTTTTGGTCATGGAAGCGCCCGCAGCATCGCCAATTTTCATCTGCTAAACGCTCTTGATGTTGCTGAAGAGCTTTTCGAACAATACGGCGGCCATGCGGCGGCGGCCGGGATGAAGATCAAGCTCGAAAACATCGCGGATCTCCGCGAAAAGCTCAATGAATACGCCGCCAAGACACTTACTGAGGAAGATCTGATACCGGAACTAAAGATCGATGCATTGTTGACCAGCCGTTCGCTATCTATCGACCTTGTCGATGAACTTTCGGGTTTTGAGCCGTTCGGTGCGGGCAATCCTAAGCCGATATTTGTCACGCGCGATCTCGTTCTCCGCGACGAGCCGTTTGTGATGAAGGACAAGCATCTCAAACTAAAACTCCTCGGCGAAGACCAACGGGTTTTTGAGGCGGTCTGGTGGGACGGCGTCGAGCGATCAAAGGGGCAAACTCTTAAACCTAATTCTCGCATCGAATTAGCTTACGTTGCGGAAGCAAATGTCTGGCAGGGAAACCGCCGTCTGCAACTTGTGGTCGAAGATCTAAGAGCGGATAATTGAGCCCAACAGTGTCACCAGCCGATAAAAATCTAGCCAAACAATACCGGCTCCGGGCCGCGATGCCGAAGTATCTGAAATTCGGCACTATTGCAGCTATCGGTGTTGCTTTGATAGTCGTTGCTGTTGGATTCTACCGCGAACGCTCGAAAGCCTCGTTTCGTCTCAAAGGCGAACACGCACAGCTTTCAAAGGATGTTATCGCCGAGGTAAACGGCTACGAACGTCTCGAAACCGACAACGGCGTCAAAAAGTATTTCATCCGCGCCGACCACGCAAAAACCTTCTCGGACAACCACCAGGAACTGCAAAATGTGTACGTCGAGACCTACGGCGAAGAAAGTGAATTGACTAACAGAATGTCGGCCGAGTCGGCGATCTACATTCCCGAGGCAGACAAGAATTTTACCGTTTATCTAAAGAATAAGGTACACATCGAGACCTCTGACAATCTCAAAGTTGCGACTAATGAGCTTGTTTATACACGCTCAAACGAAGTCGCGGAAGCCGCCGAAGCTATCACATTTGAACGAGACAATATCAAGGGCAAATCGACCGGAGCCGTTATTAATGTCAAAGAAAAGCGGCTCGATCTTCTTCGCGATGTAGAGATCGAAGCATTTGATTCGCCGGAACTCGCTAAGTCGGGCGTTCGTTACGGCAAGGTAAATTCTGGCTCGGCCATTTTTGATCAGGCTGCTGGCAAGGTTGCGTTTAATGATGGATCGGTCATTAATATTACTTCAACCGCCGATAATGTCGCCCGTTCCACTGAGATCCGCTCGCAGAAAGCTACTGGAGCTTTTGAGCCGGACGCGGGAAAGTCGCCGAAGCTGAACAAATTTGAGCTGTTCGATAATGTTCGTATCACGTCGACCGAGGCTGGGAAATCGCCGACAAATATCGAATCGGGATATGCATTGTATGATCGTGCGGCGGATCAATTCGAACTTAAGAACGGCGCGCATATCGCGACGGTTACGAACGATAAAACTACGGATATCCGGGGCTCCGAGATAATGTTTGCCCAGACGGCACACAAAGTTTCGGTCACCGGCAACGCCGAGATAACGCAGGGCACGGATCAGCTAAAAGGAAACTCGATCACTGCCGATCTATACGCGGGAAACAAGGTTAAAGAAGCGGTGATCCGGGGCGATGCCTCGGCAAGACAAAATAGTCGCGAAAGAACGACATTGATCTCCGCACCCGAGCTAAACGCCTCGTTTGCCGAGTCGGGCTCGATGCAAAATGCGAATGCGATCGGGCAAAGCAATGCCGAGTTGATACCGTCTGATCCAAAAGCTTACACGCGCGTCAACCTCGCAGCGATTCGTGGAATAGGCCTTTCGTTTCGGGGCGAAGGCCTGCTCGAAGCGATGCGAACCGATGGCCGGACGACGATCAATCTCAATGTTCCAAACGACCGTCCCGACGCCGCGAACAAACGTCTTACGGCCGATGTCGTTCGCACCACTTTCGGAGCTAACGGCAAAGACATAAACAAAGCGGAAGCTGTCGGCAATGCAGAACTTTTCGTCGAGCCTTTGAATAACGGTGTCCAAAACTATCGCACGACGGTTAATGCACCTCGCTTTGATTGTGATTTCTTCCCGACGGGCAACAATGCGAAATTGTGTGTCGGCGGCAAAAAGGCAAAGGCCGTTCGCGTCCCGACTGTAAAAACCGAAGATCGCGGTGATCAGATACTTACCGCAGATCAACTAACCGCTAAATTCAGCGAGGCGAATAAAGATATTGAGGTGCTCGACGCGAACGGGTCCGCGAAATTTGTAGAGCTTGACCGAAATGCTATTGCGAAGCAGATGATCTTTTCCCAGGGTGATCAGACTGTCAGGCTTCGCGGCGGTGAGCCGACTGTTTGGGATTCGCGGGCCCGGGCCAGGGCGAACGAGATCGATTGGGACACGGCGAAGAATAAGTCGTATCTTCGCGGAGGCGTCAGCACGACCTATTACAGTCGTAAGCAGATGAAGGATTCGACGCCGTTCGGGGCATCGGATAAACCTGTGTTCGCCACGGCGGAAGAAGCGGAATTCGATCATGCTGCTGAGAAAGCTACTTATTCAAAAAATGCTCGTGCGTGGCAGGAAAATAACTACGTTCGTGGCGACCGTCTCGTCATCGAGCAGGCTAAAGGGCTGCTTACGGTCGATGGAAATGTCCAAAGCTTGCTCTACAATGCTCGGCTGAAACAACGCGGCAAGGAAGCGAATGTTCCAGTGTCTGCGTCGGCCGCGTCGATGGTTTATGACCGTCAGGGACGTATTTTGCGTTATCGCACAAATGTCGATATCCGGCAGGGAACTGATAGAATTACGGCCGGGTCGGCGGATGTATTTCTTAGCGAGACCAATGAGGTCTCGAAGACAGTTGCGGAGACCAACGTCGTGATTACTCAGCCGGGAAGACGGGCAACCGGCGATTGGGCCCAATATACTGCTTCGGATGAAGCGGCTATCATTCGCGGCAATCCGGCGACGGTAAATGACGCAGAGAATGGTGCGATGCAAAGCGGGGAATTAACGGTCTATCTGCGAGAAAATCGTGTGCTGAGCGAAACAAAACCAAAACAGAACGCGGCAGGCAGAACGCGTACTGTTTACAAGACCAAGCCAAATAATTAGTGAGCGAACAAAACGGCAATTCAACATTATCCAACGGGAATGCACCGCCTGCGGGCGGCTATCTCGCGGCGCAACACGTGCGGAAAACATACGGACGCCGCCGCGTTGTCGATGATGTAAGCGTGACCGTCGGGCCCGGCGAGGTCGTCGGACTGCTCGGTGCGAACGGTGCGGGCAAAACCACTACATTCTATATGCTGGTCGGTCTTGAAAATACTGAGAACGGCCGTATCACGCTGCGTGATCAGGATGTCACTCACTTGCCGATGTATTTAAGGGCAAGGCTTGGGCTCGGCTATTTGCCGCAAGAGGCGTCGGTGTTTCGCAAGCTCACGGCAGAGCAGAATATTCTCGCCGTGCTGGAGACGATGAAGATGTCGCGGCAAGACCGCTTCGCTCGGCTCGATGAATTGCTTACTGAGTTTGGCGTCGACCATGTAAAAAAAATCCGTGGAGATGCTCTCTCAGGCGGCGAACGCCGTCGTGTCGAGATCGCTCGCTGCCTTGCTACCGAACCGCAGTTCATACTCCTCGACGAACCTTTCGCCGGGATCGATCCGCTTGCGATCGATGACATTCGCGAGATCATTTTGTACCTGAAAAAGCAGGGCATCGGTATTCTGATCACCGACCACAATGTTCGCGAAACGCTCGGCATTACTGATCGAGCCTACATCATGTCCGAGGGCAAGATCCTTCGAAGTGGCAGCCCTGAAGAGCTAGTCGAGGACGCCGATGTGCGACGGCTGTATCTTGGTGAAAGATTTACGCTTTAGCCTCGTCGGATTCTTTCCTTTTTGAACTTAATCTAGCTATAATTAGTTTAGGAACGATTTTTGCGTTAGGTTCCGTCAAAACCGTCGGTTCGTGCTCATCCGGTCGCGTTTATGTCTTCCTTAAGGCTCACAACTCAGCTTTCTCAAAAGATGGTGCTCACGCCGCAATTGCGGCAGCGCATCGAGATGCTGCAGATGAATTCCCTCGAGCTGAACGAACTCATCGAACTGGAAATGGTCGCCAACCCGATCCTCGAAGAGGTTCAGCAGGGCGAAGAGGTTCAGGAGATCGGTGACGCTATTCTCGACCAGAATTCGAGCGGCGAGGACAATGGCCTCGATAATACGGCCGATAGGTCGGCAGATGCTGTCTCCGAGACCCGGACAGACCAACTTGCAGAATTTGAGGGCGTTACGCCAGACGGTGCGAGTCTCAACGGCAAAGAAGAACGAACCGATCTCGACGGCGATGATGACTCGCATCCGGACACTGCCGATTCATTCGACGAGATCGATTACGGGCGTGAGTTTCAAGATTACCTCGACCCTGGATACCGCACACAAGAGATCGAATATAAGGATGACGCTCCGAGCTTTGAACAGTTTCTCACCCACGCTGTATCGCTGAGCGAACATCTGGAATGGCAGGTCAATCTGCTTAGCCTCAGCCCGCGTATTGAGGCAGCGGCAATTGAGGTCATTGGAAACCTCGACGACGATGGTCGTCTAATGGCGACTGTCGACGAGATCGCTGATTCCTCAGGATGCACCGTCGAGGAAGCCGAGGCTGCCCGGGCGGCGGTGATGCAGCTTGATCCGGTGGGATGCGGGGCGTTTGATGTCAATGAGTGTTTGCTGGCTCAGCTCGCGGCGCTTGGAGAAACAGACACCCTAATTTGTCGCCTCGTCGCCGACCACCTGGAAGATCTACAGCCCCATCGTCTTCAGCATTTATCCAAAGCAACCGGCGTCGGGCTGCACGCTCTGGATGACCAGATCGCTCGCGTCCGACAGCTCGATCCGTATCCGGGCCGCCGTTATTCGGCAGAAGATCCTGTTTTCGTATCACCAGAGGTTTATGTTGAAAAACTTGACGAAGATTACGTTATTTATTTCGTCGATGACGGCAGCCCGAGGCTTCGTATTAGCCCGACTTACAACAGCATGTTGGCACAGGGTGATACCACAAAGGAAACCAAAGATTTTATTAAGGAAAAAGTGCGATCGGCTGTCGATCTTTTGAGGAATATCGAGCATCGCCGACAGACGATCTATCGTGTGGTCGAGTGTATTGTCCAGCGTCAACGAGAATTTCTGGACAACGGTGTCGCCTACATCAAACCGATGATGCTGAAAGATGTTGCCGAAAATATCGGCATGCACCTCTCCACCATCTCGCGAGTCGTAAACCGCAAATATGCGCACACGCCGCAGGGTGTTATTGAGTTGAGGCGTTTCTTTAGCGAAGGGATGCTAAATGAAGAGGGCGAAGAGGTTTCGACACGCATCCTAAAGCTGCGCATCAAGAAAATGGTCGAGGATGAGGACACGAAATCACCACTTACGGACGAACAGATCGCAAAGGTGTTGAGTAAAGAGGGAGTAAAATTGTCACGTCGTACGGTCGCAAAGTATCGCGATCAGATGAGTATTCCAGGTTCAAGGGAAAGAAAAACAGTAATATGAAATTTGAATTCACGGGGCGTCATATCGAAGTCACACCAGCGTTGCAGAAGCATATCGAGGACCATTTCGCGAGGATCGAGCACCTTTTCGACGGGAAACCGCCAAAGGCGCATGTCATTATTGAGGTCGAACGCGGCCGCCATCGCTCCGAGATCGTCATTAATTGGCGAAACGAGGTGCTAAAGGCCGAATCGAGTATCTCCGACATGTATCAATCGCTTTCGCAATCGATCGATAAGATCGAACGACAAGCAAGAAAACTGAAGGACAAGGTCATTGATAAAGCCCATAAGGCTACAAAGGCTTCGGTCATTACAGCACCGCAGGATACGGTGGAAATGTAGCTTTTTGCGCCAGGTTAATCGAGTCGAATGTACTTTCGTGCGAACCAATGACCGCGGACGAGTCGGCACTAGAACTCTGTGCTGGAGATCGGTCATGAAAAGTCCGATTTTGGGAAAGGATGCTAGTTACGGACTTGTCCAGGAATAATGTCACAATACATGGCACGCTGGTTCGCGTAGGCGGTGAAGGAATTCTGCTTGTTGGCAAAGCGGGTATCGGCAAATCGACCACTGCACTAAAATATTTGGCCGATGGTCATCAGCTCGTAGCCGATGATGTCGTGGCAATCGAACGGATCGGCGATAAGTTATTTGGTGTAGCACCAGCAGTTTTGAAGGGCATGCTTTCTATCCCTGACTTAGGTATTTTTGACGTCCGCGAGGCGTTGGGGCCGCAATATTTCACCGATTCTTCGGTCATAAGCCGCTGCGTAGAAATTGTTTGGCATTACGACGATAGTCAATGCAGATTCGACGTTGAACTTCACGGAGTTCGATTGCAAAAGTCATATCGGAAAATTGATATTGGACGTGAACGGTTGAAATTTCCCGGTGAAATCTGCTCAGCTACAGTAAAGCAAAGTGAATCCCATTTTTTTCGGTCTCACCTTAAAATTGTCGCATCTGCGAATTTCCGCTAATTTATGTCACAGAACATACCAGATAATCGCAATCTACCTGCCTTTGTGATCATCACGGGGTTGAGCGGTTCCGGAATGAGCTCGGCGACAGATTCGCTTGAGGATCTGGGTTATTTTTGTGTCGACAATTTGCCGCTCACGATGCTTTCGACATTTGGCAGACTCTTGATCCCGGGCGAGAATCGTGGCCCTGCCATTACTAAGGCCGCATTGGTAATTAATATTCGCGAACGCCAGTTTCTTTCGGATTTTCCGGGTGAATTGAAGAAGTTGGGCAAGCGAAACCTTGCCCCATTCGTGGTCTTTTTCGAAGCATCGGACGATGTTTTGCAACGACGATTCTCCGAGACACGTCGCCCTCATCCGGCGGATACTGGAACGGGGCTTTTATCTGCGATTCAGGGTGAACGTGCGGCTCTTACGGAAATACGAAAGCTTGCTGATCTAATAGTTGATACGTCCGAGCACACCGTGCATACGCTGCGGCATTTGATCGTACAAAAGTTCAGCGGACACGAGGATGGCGTCCCTTTAAAGGTAGAGGTCGTTAGTTTTGGCCACAAATACGGCACGCCCCGCTCTGCCGATCTGATGTTTGACGTGCGACATCTGCCAAATCCGTATTTCCAAGAGGATCTCAAACATCTGACCGGCGAAGATGGCCCGATCCTTGAGTATTTTGAGAAAAAACCCGAAGTTAGTGAGACGATAGATAAATTGACCGATCTGTTGCTATATCTGCTGCCGCGTTATCAACGCGAAGGCAAGTCGTATCTTACAGTTGGCGTTGGATGTACTGGTGGACGCCATCGGTCAGTTAAGGTCGCGAACAGTATTAAGGAAATTCTCGCAGCAAATGGTTTTGACGCGACGGTGACCCATCGTGATATGCAGAAGTAACTTTAAGAAACACTGGTTATGTTATAGAAAACAATATGAATAGAATTGGCGGCGTCATTGTATCTCACGGACAAGTTGCGAATGAATTACTCGCTGCGGCCGAGGCTGTTGTGGGTGATCTGGAGCACATAACTGCGGTCTCGATCGGTTGGCACGACGATGTCGAAATGGCCAAAGCGGAGATCGAAAGTGCGATAGCTCGGGTCTCTGGTGGTGCCGGTGTACTGCTCTTGACGGATATGTTTGGCGGCACGCCGACGAGTATCGCGGCGATGTTTCTTGAGCTCGGAAAGGTCGAGATAATTACGGGCGTTAATCTGCCGATGGTGATCAAGGTAGCATCGACCACCAAGGAGATCTCGCTCGCCGACTTGGCGCGCGAGGTCGAAACGCAAGGTAAAGAAGCGATTCGTCGAGCAGGCGAGCTGCTTGAGCCGCAGAAGATGAAGAAAGATGCTTGAGGCCCGGGTGACCGTGATCAACGAACTTGGCCTGCACGCTCGAGCCGCCGCCCAGCTAGTGCGGATGGCCCGCAAATTCAGTTCGCGCATTATGCTTACTCGGGCCGACAATGGCGATTCGGCAAACGCGAAATCCATACTCAGCCTTCTTTATCTGGCGGCAGCAAAGGGTGTCGAGATTACGCTTACGGTCGAAGGCGCTGACGAGAAAGAGGCAATAGATGCCGTCCAGCGATTGTTCGTTGATGGCTTTGGCGAAATGTAACGACTTTGTCAGTACCGGCAGCTACGGCGTTAGCACTGACCGCGTTTTGCCAGGTCAGAACCGACCGGGGGTTTTTCTTTTATGACAGATAACAAGGTAGGTATTCTCGGCGTTCCACTTGGCTTCGGGGCCGGTCAAACGGGCAGCGAACTCGGCGTCAATGCGATGCGGCTGACGACCTTTCGCGGAAGTAAGCTGTCGCAGCATATTCGCGAGTTGGGCTTTATCGTCAGCGACCACGGCGATGCTTGGATCGTGCAACCGGCTAACGAAGAAGACAACGGGAATCCGAAGCATCTAGCCGAGATGCTGCTCTCAAGCGCAAATATCATTGAAAAGGTTACCGCAATGCTCGGCAATAACGAATTTCCGATCATTCTCGGCGGTGACCACGCCATTGCGATACCGACGTTCTCGGCGATCGCTAATCATTACAAACAAAAGGGAACTGAGATCGGCCTGATCTGGTTTGACGCTCACGCGGACATCAATACGCCAGATACATCGCCGTCAGGTAACATTCATGGAATGCCGCTCGCGACAATACTCGGTCACGGCAACGCTGAACTCGTCAATCTGTGCGACTACGCTCCAAAACTCAACCCGAAATACTTCGCCCACGTCGGGGCACGCGACGTCGATCCCGGAGAGCGTTCCCAGATCGAAAAGCTCGGCCTTCGCGACAATTTTTTCACAATGAGCGACATCGACAAACGCGGTATGGCCGAGTGCGTGCGTGAAGCCGTTTCTATCGCCTCACAAGCTCCCGGCGGATACGCCGTGACGTTCGACATCGACGGCATCGACCCAAATTTCGCACCCGGCTCGGGCACGCTGGTCCGCGGCGGCATGACCTATCGAGAAGCCCATCTCGCCCTCGAGATCATCGCGGAGCACGGCGGAATGCGTTCCTTCGAGATCGTCGAGGTCAATCCGCTCCTCGACCAAAGCAACATCACCGTCGAACTCGCCTGCGAACTGATCCTGTCGGCATTGGGTAAGACGATCTTGTAGTCAGTAGTCAGTAGTCGGTAGTCAGTGGTCAGAACCGGGAGATTTGCTCCCCTCCTGCCTGAGGAGGGGTGGCAGCCGCTTCGGCTGACGGGGTGGTGGGAGTAGCGACTGGGTATAACGATGGACTTTGAAATTGTCACTGAGATCACGAATGTTGAAACAATCGCCGAAGGCACGGGCGTTCGTGACCGTATTAGGTTGCGAAAACAATATGGCCGTGGCAGGTGGCGCAAGCTGAAAGGGGTTGCATCGGTGCGGCTTTTAAGTGGTAAAATACGGTTAGCTGAAGTTCATTGGTACGAAGCTCACGGTATAGGCAAAAAGGAATTCAAACTTAAGCTGCCGTTCCTGGACTAGAAAATGAAAAATGAAATAACACATTTTGCGCTTTGCCTGAACAACGAAGGCTATCCGGCTTCACTCGAAGTAGGCAAGTTGTATCGCATTGTAGAGGACGATCAAGCATCTGCGGAAGGCCTTTTGCGCGTGGTTGACGAGAGCGGCGAAGACTACGCTTTTGCCTCAAATCGTTTTCACACTCTAGAACTTCCGTCCAATGTTGAAGAGACGCTGTTGGCGAACGGTAGTGGTATTCTCAGTCTGGCATGATCTGACCGCGACTGATGCATTCGAAGCCACGTTCTCTGCAACCGCAGAACACGTCGAAGCAACCGCAAAAACGGGTGAAAGCATCCATCTCGGAATGGTTGCCGTTTTAGCTCCCCTCCTGCCAGAGGAGGGGTGGACGCGTTTCGCGGACGAGGTGGTGGGAGCGGTGTGGTAAAGAACAAATACGCCAACGATGTCGGAAAAACTAGCCGCGGGGACAAGCTCCTCGCACACCGAAAAAGCTCCGAAGAAAAAGGAACCAACGCCATAAAACCGGAGGTTTTTAATGCCAAAAGGTGAATTCAAATGCGCATTGTGTAAACGAACGATAAGCGCCGATTCGTGGTCAAATGACAAGTACAAGTGTCCGACGCACAAGGATCTTTGCAGCAAATGCGTCACGCATCGGGGAATCATTGGCGGGCACTACTGCTGTGATAAATGCGATAAACCTACTGTCGTATATTCATACCATCAGGAATATGGCAAGTGGATGAAATACACGCGCTATTAATGTACGAATATTCGACAAAAAATGATCGTGTGCCGCCGGCGTTGAGAAGGGAGATTCTTGAACGAGATCGTTTTACATGTGTCATTTGTAAGTTTCCTAGCCCGGATCGATTAGGACTTTTGCATATAGATCACAAGCACCCAAAAAGTAAGGGTGGCCCTACGGTTCGCTCAAATTTAAGAACTTTATGTGGGGACTGTAATATGAAAAGACGAAACAACACTCCCAACTGTCCGAATTGTGGTGATTGGGTCGTAGAAGATAAGGCGTTTTGTCCTACCTGCTCACATCCTCTTCAACCAATCGCACGGTCGGATGTTATTAAGAAACCGTCATTGAATCCGGCTGTCAGAAAACTTTTGCTGGCATTGGCTGTTGCGATGATTGTTTTCGGTCTTGGGAGCCTCGCAATTAGTTTCGTCTCCGGTCTCTGGAATTCATTTCGCGGATCGGTGTCTCAAAGCAAAATACAAACTGGAAGTGCGGGGCAGTCTTGCTCAATTGTCGATGCATCTGGAAGAGCAAACATTAAGGCGAGATGTGACGCTCAGGATTGCGACAACGATCCGTCAACAGTATCTGGCAAAGTAACGGCTGGTACAACCGTAACAAAAACTGGTAATACGGTTGCGTCTAGTTTACCAACCGTCGGCGAATGGACAGAGGTTTCTTTGAACAGTCAAACGGTTTTCATCGCTTCAACGAAACTATCCTGTCGGTAATTCGCGCCGTTCCGGCCGGACTGGCATCAATAGCGTCGAAAAAAATCTAGACACCGTATTCATCATTTGATAGTCTCTAGAATTATGGAAAAGTTTTTCACATACGAAGTTTTGGATCGTGAAAATGAGATTGTTCGAATCGGTAAAGGGCATGCATTTGAAAAATCAGAAACGGCTGTTATTTCGTACCTTCGAAAGAGATATGGTGTTGATTCTTGGGACGCGGCGATGATTTCTTGGCATAGTTCCGAAGCAGCCGCTCTCAAGACAGAAAAAGTCAAGCTTGCCGCTTTTGTCGGCGAGTACGACCTTCTCCCATCTTGGAACAAACGCCACGGAGGCGGCGGACGCCAAAGATATGTGAAATGTAAATACTGTAACAATAATGCGCTCGCTGGAAATTACGGATACTGCGGCGTACATCGTCGCTAACATAACTGAAAACGGAATTTGTTTAGAAAGGCTTCGTTCAAATGAACGAAGCTTTTTGATTTACGCAGTCGTTACCGCTCCCAATTCTGACAAAATCGAACTTTTGCATCACCCGCGGTGAATAATAGAATCTCTTTTTGCCTTGCTCTTTTTTATCTATGAAAACACGCGTTGGAGTTATTTTTGGCGGTCGTTCGGGCGAGGATGAGAGCGACACTTTATTACCGATAGGCACAGGAATTGTGTTACAATTCCGCAGTTATGGAACACGCCCTTTTACAGCGAATTACGATAAATCCTGACATTTGCCACGGAAAGCCGACCATTCGAAACAAGCGATATCCGGTAGAGAATATGCTTGAACTAATGGCTTCTGGGATGACGAATGAGGAGATATTGGCTGATTACGAAGACCTTGAGAAGGCGGATCTGGATGCCTGTCTGTTGTTTGCGGCACGGCTCGCGAATGTTGGTTCGATAACTGAACTCGTGGTATGAAATTTATCGTTGACGCACAGCTGCCGCGGTCGTTGGCAGCTTTTTTGCGTGACAAAGGATTTGATGTCATTCACACCGTCGACCTGACGGACGGCAATGGCACCTCAGACGCCGAGATCAATCGCGTATCGCTATCGGAAGAGAGGATCGTAATTTCAAAAGACGGCGATTTCTACGACACTTTCTCCACGACAAAAGAACCATTCAAATTGCTCTACATTAGGACTGGTAATATCAGCAACAGAAAGTTGATCGAAATGTTCGAGAAAAACATTGAGTCGATCCTTCGCGAATTAAAAGAAGGTGATGTGGTCGAGATAGATCAACATTATCTGATCGCACTTCATTAGACTTATGAAAACACGCGTTTGAGTTATTTTTGGCGGCCGCTCCGGTGAGCATGAGATCTCTTGTCCGTGGCAAAGACCGTTATCGAGCAGACCGCTTAGAAATCATTAGGCGATAAGCAGGCTGATCCGACGGCCAAGCCCGTCCTCGAAAATTCTGTATAGCGTCGAAAGTTGAATATCGCATTTACCGTTTTCCAGGCGTGAAATGTAGCTTTTTTTTGTTCCAACCTTATCCGCAAGCTGCTGCTGGGTCAGGTTAGCTTCTCTCCGGGCGTCCTTTAGTGTTTCGCTGATAACGAAATACTGTGCTTTTTCTTCAAACTCGTCGCGCGTTTTCTCTCCAATTTTTCCGTATTGAATGTCTAAGATCTCGTCAAAGTTTTTAGCGTTTTTTATTGCTTCGTTCTTTTTCATCTTGTTTGCCTTTTAGCGTGAAATATTCGATCTTGAGCTTTTCCGCCAACTCGATCTCCTGTCGCGGCGTTTGCTGAGTTTTCTTCTGAAACCCCTTGAACAACACGACTAGATTGCCCCGGTCAAAACAGCAGAATATCCGGTAAATGTTGCTGCCAGACTCAATTCTGATCTCGTAAAGCCCGTCCGTTCCCTCGATGTGCTTTAGGAATTTTTCGGCAACTCTGTCAACCGTCTCGATGACTCGAAAAACATACCCGATCTTCTCTCTCACGCTGTCGTTTACTTTCAAGTAAAACTCCTGAAAGTAGTGTCGGTGAAAAATGATTTGCCTTTCCCGCTTCAAGGCTCTAAGATAACTTTAAAGTGAACAAAAGACAAGGTCTTTCCTGATTTAATAAACATGAAAACACGCGTTGGAGTTATTTTTGGCGGCCGCTCCGGAGAGCATGAGATCTCGATTCGTTCGGCTAGGACCGTTATTGAGAATATCGATAGCGATAAATACGAGGTCGTGCCGATCGCCATTATGGATGACGGGCGGTGGCTCGATGCCGAGCAATCGCTCGCATTTTATAGACAAGAGACAGGAGACGAGAGACTAGAGACGAAGGAACTCTTGTCTCCCGTCTCCGGTCTCCTGTCTCCTGTCTCCTTAGATGTCATCTTCCCCGTGCTCCACGGCACATTTGGCGAGGATGGGACGATTCAGGGATTGTTTGAAATGGCCGATCTGCCGTATGTCGGGTGCGGTGTGCTGGCATCGTCGTGCGGAATGGACAAGGCGTTTATGAAGACCTTGTTTTGCGACGCGGGATTGCCGATGTGCAAGTATGTGTGGTTCTTGCGCGGCGAGTGGGAATCGAACAGGGAAACGACCCTCGATCAGGTCGAATCTAAGCTTGGCTTCCCCTGCTTTGTGAAGCCCGCAAATCTTGGTTCGTCGGTGGGCATCTCAAAAGCAACCGACCGCCAATCGCTCGCTTCCGCTATCTCCCTAGCCGCTGAATACGACCGCAAGATAATTGTCGAAGAAGGCCTCGAAATGCGTGAGATCGAGTGTGCCGTGATCGGCAACGACAAACCCGAAGCGAGCCTGCCGGGCGAATATATCATCCGTGACGGGAACAAGGCGTTTCTGGATTACACCGAAAAATACTCAGGAACTGGCAATAATGAATTCGTCGTACCCGCAGCGATTTCGGATGAGCTTGTCGCACGCATCAAACAAATGGCTGTTACCGCGTTTAAGGCGGTCGACGGCTCCGGCCTCGCACGGGTTGATTTTTTTCTTCGAAACGACAACGGTGCTTTGCTCGTTAATGAGATAAACACAATGCCCGGCCTCACCGACGCATCCGGCTTTCCAAAGATGTGGGCGGGCAGTGGTAAGGCATTTCCACAAGTGATCGACGAACTTATCCAACTTGCCATCGACCGCCACGCTGACAAATTGCGTAACAAGACCAGCCGGACGTAATTGGGAGAGTTGACTTGCCCGTCTCTTTGCCATATAACCAATAAACACTCGCAGACCTGACGTTTTTTTTCGAACAGCACATGTCTGCGATTCTTTCCAACACACAACGGAGGAATCGGTTATGGGTCGAATACTCGCTCTTGTTTACGGTGTCGTAAGCTATCTCATCTTCTTTGTCACATTTCTATATGCGATAGGTTTTGTGGGAAACCTGTTTGTGCCCAAATCGATCGACACCGGTTCGCCCGCCGCGACGGTAACCCGTGCATTGATATTGAATGTTCTATTGCTGAGCATCTTCGCCATCCAGCACAGCGTCATGGCACGCCCGGAATTTAAACGTATGTGGACAAAGATCATTCCAACGGCTATCGAGCGAAGCACGTATGTATTGCTCTCCAGTCTGGCTCTCGTCCTTCTATTCTGGCAATGGCGGCCGATGGCAGATGTGGCCTGGGATGTGCAGAATTCGGTGGGCCGATATGTTCTCTTAGCGGTATTCGCTCTTGGCTGGGGAATGGTATTGGTGAGCACATATCTTATCAATCACTTCGATCTTTTCGGATTGCGACAGGTCTATTTGTATTCCAAGAGTGAGGAATATACTGCGGTCGGATTTAAGGAGATACTTTTGTATAAGATCGTGCGCCATCCGATCATGCTCGGCTTTATCATCGCCTTCTGGGCGACACCGAGAATGACGTATGGGCATCTATTATTCGCAGCCGTGACGACCGTTTATATTCTGGTCGCTATTCAGCTAGAGGAGCGTGACAGCTCGAAGATGCATGGCGAAGAGTACGAAGCCTATCGAAAACGCGTATCAATGATCGTGCCGATGCCGCCGAAGACATAGCATCTTCATTTTCCTTTCGGAGCCTTATAACCTTTCCGCGTCCGGATCGTAAGATTTGGTTTGGCAATGCGAACCTCGATGGCTCGCCACTTGCCGTCCTTTTTCAAATTCGATGGAGCGTACGCGATCGTGTATTGAACGCCGATCTCGCTGACGATCGATTTGAATGCCTCACGCATCGCGATCCCGCCGGGGGTCGCGATAAATTTACCGCCGGTTTTCTCGGCAAAATTCCTTAAAACACCCTGATTCTGTTGTCGGCCGACATTGTTGTCGCCGATCGCAGACATATCGACGGTGTAAATTGTCGCCCCGGCGGCAAGTGCATTTTGCAGGGCTTTGTCAGCACTCTTGCCGCTCATCGTGTCGGCTCCGTCGGATAGAACGACGATTGCCTTGCGTTTCTCCGGGCGTTTCGCAAGCAGCTCGGCCGCCTTGTAAACGGCATCGTTGAGGACAGTCATGCCCTCGGATTTGAGGTCATATGCCTGATCGCGAATGTCGCGGCTATTCGAAAAATCCTGTACGAGCTTTACCTTCGAATCAAAATTGTAGATAGCAACGAAATCGTCGGAGCGCAACCCGTCGAGAAACTGTATCGCGGCCGCTCGTGCTAGCGTCACTCGATTTTCCATGCTTCCCGACGTGTCGAGCAATATCACGGCTGCAAACGGAGTTTCTTCCGCACTAAAAGTGTCGATCTTTTGCTCTAAACCGTCTTCGAGTATCCTGAAAAGCTTTTGTTCGAGCCCTGAAACAGCGCGACCGCCGCTATCGAGAACCGAAATATTTACAACAACGATCGACGAATCGACTGTTATCAGATCGTCATTGTCTTGAGCAGCTATTTGTAGGGAGAAGATGGATGCAGTAAGAAGGAAGACGAAAAGTAGAAAAATATGCATCGCTATGAAGAGTCTTTAATTTGTGAAGCGGAGAAATCGTGCGACGCGCAATACCGCGTTCGAGCTTTGAATAGCGGCGGCGGAGATCGAGAATCGCGTTGTCTTTTTTAACTCATCGAGCAACGAAACGGTTGCTGAGCGAAGAGATTTTATTGCTTCGCCCGGTGAAAGCCGGCGTTTCTGTGCTTCTTCACGAATGAGGCCATCGTCTTCCTCTTCGTCATCGCCGCCGAGTTCTCCGCGGATCTTCTTTACGAGTTTCTCGACAGAAGCGACCTTGGCATATTCACGTTCGGAGAGCTTACCGCTTTTCTCTACTGTCTTTTCAAGCTCTTCCGTGATCTTGAGAACCTGGGCACCGCGGTCGAGCATCTCCTGATACTCTTTCTTTTCCTTCTCGATCCGCATCTTTTCGAGGGTCTCTTTAAAACTCTTTGGGCGGTCATCGTCATTTGAAGGTTTTGGAAGGATTGAGCCGGAAGTATCTTGACCACTCGCGATCAACGCCAGTGAAAAGATCAACGCTAGAGTAAAGACAATCTGTGAAAAGCGGTAAAACATACTGCAAATAAACGTTTTACGGTTTGTCGGTGTCCTGAACAGGATTTGGCGACACACCCGTCACGGCCTCGATGAGCTTTGCGAGAAACTCGTCTTCGGCAATGCCAGAACTGCGGACCGTGACCCATTCCGAT
>JANPDK010000141.1:0-5783 GCA_031431415.1 Acidobacteriota bacterium
GCAACGGCGAACAAACCTATCTTTATGACAGTGTCCATATCGCTACTTCTCCAAAAACTTAGCAATACCCTTTTTACAATCGTCGGTCATGCGGGCGGTGGCGTTGACGGTGACGCCTTTGTCGATGGCGGATTGGTAGGTGTCGGCGTCGATGTCGTAGAGGAGGCGTTTGGTCATCGCGACGGCGGAGCCGCTGACTTTTGTGTAAACGTTGGCGAAGTCCATCACGGCTGTTTCGAGTTCGTCGTCGGGGGCGACGCGGTTGATGAGGCCGAGGGCGAGGGCTTCGGCGGCGGTGAATTCGAAGCCCTGGGTGAGCAGCTCGAAACTCTTCTTTTCACCGAGATTTCGCCGCAATATCGCCGCGACCATCGCCGGAACAAACCCGATCTTCACCTCAGGATAACCAAACCGGGCAGATTTTGACGCAACAATAAGATCGCACGCCATTGCAAGCCCGCACCCGCCCGCAAGCGCACGGCCATGCACCGCTGCGATCACCGGCACGCGAACGCTGCGGATAAGTTTGTACAATTCGCCCAAGCTGCGAGCGTCCTCGAGATTCTCTTCGAGCGAAGCCGTCGCGATCTTCTGCAAAGCCGAAAGATCCGCGCCCGAACAAAAATCCTTGCCCGCACCACGGATAACGATCGCGCGGAGAGATTCATCAGCATCAGCCTCACGCAAAGCATCTTTCAAAGCCGCGACAAGCTCGTCATTCAAGGCATTCCGCTTATCGGGACGGTTCATCGTAATGACTCGGATACTGTTGTTGTTTTCTAGTAGAAGGACTTCGGACATAAGAATTATTTAGCCACGAATAACACGAATCTCACGAATGCCAGAAACTCTTTATTTGTGTCAATTCGTGCCATTCGTGGCAACTACTTCCTAAAAAAGCTTCGCGGCCCGATCGATCTCAGCTGCAAATCCATCTAAAACCCGCGAAACGATCGCGATCTGCTCTCGGGCTTCTCGCCAATCCCGTTGTTCGATCGCCTCACGGACGCCGGGCAGAGTCTTGACGCCGTAGCCGGTGTAAAAACCGGGAGCGTAGATCTGGTGGCGGAACCAGTCGCGCCGCGGGAGGCCCTCGGTGCGGGTTAGGGCACGTTCGGTTTTGTAGAGGATTTCGTCGAGAGATTTTTGGGCGGCGGCGGAGGGTTGGCGGCCTGAGGATGCACGTTGGTAATAGTTTGCACTTTCTCTGAGTCTCGCGAGGGCATTTTTTAGCGGTTCGAAATCGACCTGGGGTACGTCATCTTTCATCGCCGGTGTCGCGAGTTTTTCCGTTGGATCCTGAACGGCCTGCCACATACCGTTCGAGATCATCTGGTTCATCGTCTTTGTGTCTTCGCGCATTGTGTCGGTCAGCCGGGTTACTTCGTTGACGTATTGGCCGACGGTGTCGGCGAAATTTGTGAATTCGAACGGCAGCGTATCCGCACTCGCGAGCCGTAGGACCGAGTGACCGCAAACCTTTGACAGAGCGATGCCGTAGGCGAATCCGGGATCGCTAAAACGCGTGTAGGCGTCAAACGAATCGTAGATCGAATGATAGGAACCGCCGCCATCCTCGCCGCCAAAGCCAATATTCATCGACGCAATTCCGAGATGCTGTAGAAACGGAGTGTAGTCAGAACCCGAACCAAGGGCCCCGATCCGAAGGTCAGCTCGCGAAGTCGCTTCGGCACGCTGTGTGGGTGAACCGCCTACGATCTGCTGCGCACGGGCGCGTTCCCAGACGGACATTTTCGTTTGCGGATCGGGGATGTCACGGCCGACTTCGTTGATAAATTTCTCGAGCGTGTGGGAACCGCCGATACCGAGAAATCCACGGCCATTCGAATCTGTGTTGATATAAACTGCTGCCTTCTTTCGCAGTTCGTCGGCATTTGCCTCGACCCATTCGGTCGAGCCGATCAAGCCTTCTTCCTCAGCGTCCCAGGCACAATAAACGATCGTGCGTTTTGGTTTCCAGCCGGTCTTGGCAAGCTCGCCGATCGCGCGTGCCTCTTCCATTTCGGAGACCATGCCGCTGATCGGATCGCTGGCACCGTTAACCCACGCGTCGTGGTGATTGCCGCGAATTATCCACTGGTCGGGCCGTTCGCTGCCCTGCATTTTGGCGATGACGTTGTAGATCGTCTTCATCTCCCAGTTGAATTCGAGTTTCATCCGGACAGTCGGAGTTCCACCGCCGAAGTGATAGGTGACTGGCAAAGCTCCACGCCAGGCATCAGGCACAACGGCTCCGTCGAGATTTCGAAGCAACGGTAACGCGTCAGCGTAGGAGATCGGCAAAACGGGAATTTTTGTCAACGTTTCGGCATCTTTACGATCGATACGCTTAGCATTTTTTGTTGCACCGACGCCTTTTGTCAGCGGATCGCCGGGATAAAGGGGCATGTCCATTACCGAGCCGCGTTGAACTCCTTGATCGCTGCGCCAAGCGCCTTTTGGGTAGACATCGCCCTGATAGAAGCCGTCGTTCTTTGGATCTGAATATATTAGGCAGCCGATCGCACCGTGCTCGGCGGCAACCTTTGGCTTAATTCCACGCCACGAACCACCATAACGCGAGATCACGATCTTGCCTTTAACGCTGATGCCACGTCGGTCGAGTTCCTCGTAATCAGCTGGTGTTCCGTAGTTTACATACACCAACGCACCACGCACATCGCCATCGATCGAATAGGCATTGTAGGTCGGCAATTGTTCCTTCTGCTGGCTCGATGTCGCATCTTCTTTGAGTGCGGGTTCATTCAGCTTGAGCGTGAACTTCTCGGGAGCAGTCATTTCGACGATGCGGGTTTTTGGCGTCGGGAACAGAACCTCGAATTCCTCGATCTCCGTCTTATAGCCAAACGACTTGAATTTGTCCGCGATAAACTTCGCATTTTCCTTATTGTAAGGTGAGCCAAGGTAGTGTGGTTTGGCGGACAGGCGCTTCATCCAGTCGCGCAGGTTGTCGGGATTCAGATACGAATCAAACCGCGATTCGAGCGACCGCTGTGACGATGAGCCAGCGTTCGAAAATCCCATTAAGTTTGCGTTGCCCATACCAGACGACTGAGCAAACACCGAATTTACAAGTGCCAGAATGAACAAGACACGCAAGAATCTACCGACCATTTAAGCCTCCGATTTGGATCTGATTTTGTTAACGAACAGTTTAGCTCAATCCGAGCGAAGTTGCCTCGGCATCACCGACGTCAATATGCATCCGAAGCAATGCCGTTGAAAATGTTTTGCCCTGCGCATCGGTCATCAGGCTGCGTGTGCCGCCGCCGCCGAGGCTTTCGTGGAGGAGGAAATTTAGGGCGCCGAGATTTGGCAGTTCGAAACGCTCGACATCGCCTTTCACCATTTCGCCGAAGTGTTCTTTCACGCGCTCGGCGGTGACTTCGCGAACGAGAAGCGGATAAGTCGCCGGATCGAGAGCGATAACGCCGACGTTTGCGGTGTCGCCTTTGTCACCCGAGCGGGCGTGGGCGAGTTTTACCAATTGAACTTTCATATGATCTTTATAACCTCAAATACAAGAAAATAAGCCATCTTATCCGGTTTAACGAAATCGAATTCTTCCTTTAGAACATAACCGGCCCGTCCCAACTCGTTGACAACCTTATCGCGGTCGAGCCCGTGGTCATCGCCGGTTCCGTTTCGGTCGATGATGCCGACGAGCGCCCCTTTTTTGAGGGCGGCACGCAGATTCTTCATGAACGTGATCGGTTTTTCGATCTCGTGATAGGTCTTTAGGATCAGGACTGCGTCGACGGATTCTTTGGGCAACGTCGGATCGTCGAATTTCCCGAGGATGGTTGTGATGTTCCCGAGCTTTTCGGTTGTCGCACGTTTTTTGATGTAGTCGATGTATTCCTGATTGATCTCGACGGCAAAAACTTTACCGGTCGTACGCCTCGCGGCCCGCACGGTGAACCATCCCGAACCTGCACCGATATCAGCGACTATTTTGTCACCGCTGATCTTTAGAATGTCCATCACGCGATCTATTTGAAGATTCTTCTCACGGGCGGCGTCTTCGAAGATAGAAAGATCGCCGTCGTATGGGGTACTGGTGTTTCGGTAGATCGCGTCGAAAGTTGGTGTCGGCGTGGCTTTCGCGGTCGCGCGCTGCGAGGAAGCCGGGTCACTGTGATACGCCGCGAATGATAACGCAGCGAGGATGGCGAGGGGAAGTACGAGATTTTTCATAAAACGTCTCGGTATCATATTACTCGATAGCTGCCGCGACAGGATCCTCCGCGATCTCGTTGATAAGCCCGATCCGCAAGGCTTCTTTTGCCGAAACGCGGCGTGCCGTCATAAACATTTCCAACGCGGCAGCCTCTCCTATCAATCTTGGCAATCTCTGCGTGCCGCCCCAGCCGGTGATGATGCCGAGGCCGACGCCGGGATGACAGAATTCGGCGGTTGCGACGGCGATGCGGCGTTTGCATGAGAGGGCGAGATCTAATGCTCCACCGAAACAAAATCCGTTTATCGCAGCGACCGTGTCCGGCAGAGCCTCGACGGCGTTCATCAAACGTTGTCCACGCTCGGCAAACTCTTTCGCTTCGCCAACAGTCACACCGTCTATCTCACGAAGGTCTGCACCTGCCGCGAACACATCAGAGGTTCCCGTAAAAATAACTCGAGCGACAAAAGGATCTAAATTCGAAACCACCGCTGTCAAATATTCCACCACCTCGACCGACAAAGGGTTTCTGATCTCGGGCCGGATAAAACGGATGACGAGAGAGTTTTCGATCCGTTCGAGTGAGACGGCATTGGACATTGCAAGGTCGCTAGCTAAATAATAGACCTATGTTTCGCACAAACAAAGCTCACCCGTGGCACGGCGTTCCTATCGGCGAAGGTGTGCCCGCCGAGGTCACCGTTTTTATCGAGATCGTGCCGAGCGACACGGTCAAATACGAGGTCGATAAGGAAACCGGCTATCTCAAGATCGACCGGCCGCAGCAATATTCTAATGTTGTTCCGGCCAATTACGGCTTTATTCCGCAGACGTATTGCGGCGAGAAAATCGCGGCGTTGGCTCGAGAGGGTTCTGGCAAAGATATCAAAAAAGGCGACGGCGATCCGCTGGATATTCTCGTCCTCAGCGAACACCACATCCCGCGCGGCGACATCATTCTAAAGGCGCGTCCCATCGGCGGATTCTGCCTGATCGACGGCGGCGAGGCTGACGACAAGATAATCGCGGTGCTCAAAGGCGACAAAGTTTTCGAGCAATACACCGACATCGAACAGCTTCCACGCGGCGTCGTCGAACGATTCCGCCACTACTTCCTAACCTACAAATCGCTCCCCAGCGAACCCAACAAATGCGAGATCGCCTTCTCATACGGCCGCGAGCAATCGTACAGCGTCATCGAAGCCGCGATCAGCGACTACGCTGATTTGGTTGCAGAAGCCAGCACGTAGTAAGGGCATCGCGTCAGATTGCGAGCCTATGCCCTTACTCCGTGCGGGCTTCTGCAACAGAATTCCTATAACAAAGCGAGCTTTATTGCGGTCGGCGTGATCTTTTTGGCTATGGCGGGCGACTTCTTCAGCGCAAAGAGCGTCATCCTTGGCAGGGCTTTTACGAAAACTGCCTTGAGCACCGGTTTGACAACGTGTTTTGCGGTGAATTTCGTCGTCACCCAGACCGACTTCGCCGCCGAGCTTACGATAAAGACCGCAACATTCGTGGAAGCCTCGACCTTGGCATTCTTCTGCCCATTGGCCGCAAAAGCCATGACCAACAAGACGGC
>JANPDK010000142.1:0-10268 GCA_031431415.1 Acidobacteriota bacterium
GCGATGGACGCACCATTAGGGTCGACGACATTTCCTTGTATTAAACCGGTAGTCGCCTGACTTTGGGCCAAAATAGAAATGCTGAGGATCAGCAACGCGACCGATCCGGCACAAAATCGAAAAAACTTGGGCATACGAGTCTCCTTTTTGAATCAAATTGGTCAAGGCAATCATTCTCGTTAAGGGTTTTCAGTACGGCTTAGGAATTCACTTTTGAATTGCACTGATGACGTTACAGGAACCCCGACTTTAGGTTAAGAGAATATTAACTATCGAATTATATTTCGCGTTGCTGCGGATTCCTAATCATCAAATGATAATTCTTTCCGGACGAAGCAGACGCTGAAAATAATAGATTCTAATGTAGGTAAAAGTCACGCTATGCTATCTTTTTACTAGTATTCAACGGCGAAATATATGTTTACAGAGATGAACATCGAAGAATGGCCGAGAAAAGCGACATACGAGTTTTTCTCGGACTACGAGGACCCGTTCTTCAATTTCACGGCAAACCTTGATGTGAGTTCGTTATATCGCTTTTGCAAGGAAAATGGTCTGGCATTCTCCTTATCGATCCTCTATTACTCGCTGGTCACCGCCAACGCGATCCGCGAGTTTCGTATTCGAATGGTTGACGGCCGGCTTGTCGAATTTGACCGCATTCACGCGACGCAGACGATCCTTAATGATGACAACACATTTTCATTTGCGTATTTCGAGATGAAAGACGATGTTTTCGAATTCAACCGGTCGGGAAAATTAGCCGTGGAGAAATACAAAGAGCTAAAGTCATTTGATGTAGAGTGGGCCCGTGCCGACCTCATCTATTATTCCGTGATCCCGTGGGTGTCGTTTACGAGTTTCAAGCATGCCGGCCGTTTAGATCGAACACAAACGATCCCGCGGATCGTTTTTGGTAGACTATTTGATGATCGCGACCGTAAGCTGATGCCGCTCTGTGTCGAGGCAAATCATGCGATAATGGACGGATTTCACGTGGGGACATTCTTTAACGGCTTTCAGGAAAACCTCAACGCCGTGTAGGAGATTCGAGAACACGCAGTACTGATGAAGCCATTTAAGATAAGAGATATACTGATCGACCCGCCGCTCATTCTTTCGCCGATGGCGGGCGTGACGGACTATACCTTTCGCCGTTTGATCAAGCGACGGGGCGGTGTTGGTTTGGTCGTCTCCGAATTTATCTCGGTCGAAGGGCTGACGAGACATAATCCAAAATCGAAGCGACAGATGCGTTTTGATGACGAAGAGCGGCCGTATGCGGTGCAGATCTTTGGCGGAAAGGCCGATCGCATGGCGATGGGAGCCGAGATGGCACAGGAGATCGGTGCCGATATTCTTGATGTGAATTGCGGTTGCCCGGCTCCAAAGGTCGTAAAGAATGGCGGCGGCAGCGGGCTACTTCGCGATCTGCCGAATCTTGAGATCATTCTCAAAGAGATAAAAAAGGCGATCACGATCCCGCTGACGCTAAAACTGCGAACGGGTTACTCGGACGCATCGATCAATGTTGTCGAGGCGGCAAAGATGGCCGAGCAATGCGGCGTCGAGCACATTCAGGTCCACGGACGTACTCGCGAACAAGGCTATAAGGGGCTGGCAAATTGGGACCTGATCAAACAGGTCAAAGAGGCTGTGAGGATTCCGGTCTCGGGCAATGGCGACATTACGACGATCGAATACGGTATGAAGAAGTGGCGCGAAACGGGGACCAACGGCATTCTGATCGGTCGCGGAGCGATGCAGAATCCGTGGATATTTCGCCAGTTTGCCGACGCTCTCGCGGGACGTGAGCCATATCAACCCGATCTAACCGAGAAGAAGGATGTGCTGCTCGAATTTTTCTCGATGTGCCGCGAAGAGATGGCCGAGATCGTCGCCCTCGGCAAGATGAAACAGCTCGCCGGCCAATTTACAAAAGGCCTGGTCGGTGGTGCACAATTTCGCCAGACGCTCTACCATTCTCACTCGGCTGACGAGATACTCGATAATATCACTACGTATTTCGAGCACCTCGAACGAAATGCTACATTTGGGGACGGATACGTCGAGACAGAGTTTGCTGAGATACTGTCATGCGATTCGTTTGCCGCACAGCAATTCTAAAACGCCTTTCATTTGCCATGAGATTCGCGTGCATTCTACTTTCGATACTTCTTGTTGCGGTTTCCTCGGCGCTTGCTCAGAAGATGGACCCGGAGCAGATATTCCAAAAGAATCTGGAATCCGTCGCATCGGCAGAGAAGCGTGCTGCGCTCAAGAATCTAACGGCCCTGGCAGAGGTCAAGTATTCAGTCGGACCGAATCACAAGGAAGTCTTCAACGGCCCTGCGGTGATCGTTACCGAGGGGTCAAAAATGGCCCTCGCGTTCTCCCTTCCGTTTCAAGACTATCCGCAAGAAAAGTTTAGTTATGACGACAAAGCTCTAAGAATAGGATTCGCGCTACCGGGATTTCGTTCTTTGCTTGGCGAGTTTCTGCACACTTACGAAGAGATCGTAAAGGTTCATTCTCTGGCCAGTCCTTTTAGACGGTTGTTCCTTGCGGAAGATGCGACGTCGCGGACGGAAAAGTTCAGTTTTGAGGGGGTCAGGAAATTGGACGGCCGCGAGGTATTTGTAATTTCGCTCGCCCCGCGTGCGGGCTCCGGGCTCAGCACTCGATTCTATTACGACAAGGAAACGTTTCGCCATCTACGGACAGAATTCACGCGAACCGTCGGTGCGACGATCGGAACGCGCGGGGAGGTTCCCGAACACACCAGCGATACGCGGCAGGAAATGATCGAAGAGTTTTCGGATTTTAAGACGGAGAATGGCGTCACATTGCCGAGAAAGTATAAATTAAGTGTGACCGTTGAGACCGGACAGGTAACACGGGATGTCCTCTACGTCTTTAGCCTGAAGAAGATTTTTCTTAATCAGCCTTTGGATCCTGCAACTTTCAATATCTCGGAATTGAAGTGAATCGATTTGGCTACCGAATATGAATCTGAGAATACTGCCGTTAATACTACTCGCCTTTTTCGTGCTGGTTCCTGCGGCGGTCGTTTCCGCACAGAGCGACGCGGGGCCGATTCGCTCCTCAGCGGCGTATGCCGAGGTTTTGCTGCGTAAGACCGAGTTGCTGGCCGATCTCGAAAGCTTTCTCGATGGTTATACTGAGGCAAATCCGCGTGTGATCGATACGCGGTTCGAACTCGCCTCGCTCGAACGCTCGCTGACAAGCATCTTCGCCGTCAAACCGACCGAGACCGCCAAACTCACACTCGCCCTCGGCAAACTCATCGTAAAACGAGCCGCTCTCGAAACCGAAGCCAATCGCCTCGCACGTTCCTACAACGCCGATCACCCCGAACTAAAACGCGCCAAACGCCGCGTCGAGATCTTCGACAACGCTATAAAAGAAGTGTTGCGATGATTGACACACCCACCACTACTTCCGATTCGTTCAGTTCCCTTTAAACAAATTATCATCCAGCGGCACGTTGAATTTTGTTTGAAAGACGTTGAATTTGATCGTGATCGTGATGCCGGGGGTTTTTTGGCGGATGGTCATTGGGATGCGGTAGCCGTTTACGGACTGGTAATCATCGAAATCGGAGTCGACGGAGTAAACGACGCCGGGCTGAGATGCGTCATTGTCGGTAAAATGCCAGCGGTCGAGCAGTTTTGTGGCGATGTTGAAATACATTCGCTCGGTCTTGCCGTCGCGGGTTTTTAGTTCCAGAGCAAAAACGTCCTTGTCGCCCAATTTTTGTTTTCCGGTGACCGATATCACCGGATAAAGCGTCTTGAGAACGGCGATATCGCCAGTGCCGAGAGCTCTGCTGCGGCGGTTTGCCTCGACCTCGGCGGCCGAAACTTCTTCGATCGGTTTTCCGGTCGATGCACGCCAGCCGCGATTGCCGTTGTAGACCTCGCCCGTGATCTCGCCGGACGGGAATTTGATCAGCCGCAGATATTTATCGGGTTGTTTTGAATACATCTCGATATCGGTGTTTATTTTCTGACCGTTGATCTCGTTTTCCATCACGCCCACCATCACGAGCGTGGTTATTTTTTTGGCCTGCTCGCTGCCTATGGCCCTAGCGAATGCGTTCAGGACATCGTCGGCCGACGGCAATTTTTCGGTCGGAGCGATATTCGGCGGAGCAGGCGGCACAATTGCTTCGACTTTACCTTCCGCAAGTACGGCGGCGACGCGAAACCCGAAGGTGTCGGTGCCTTCCGCCGGCTTGCCACCGTCACGGATCGACGACCTGACGTTTGGCGCAATGACGTACCATGAACCGCCGCGCAAAACCCGGTGCGAATTATAGCCATAAGGGGCTGGTTTCGGGTCGGTCACGGGTGAGTCCGAATATGGTGTGAAATAATCCTCGCACCATTCCCAGACATTTCCGTGCATATCAAATAGTCCGAAAGCATTTGGCCTTTTTGTGCCTACGGGATGCGTCTTTGCGCTGGCATTATCGCTATACCAGGCCATATCGTCCACCATCGGGCTAGCCCAAAATCCCGTTGTGCCGGCACGGGCGGCATATTCCCATTGAGCCTCGGTCGGGAGGCTGTAAACAAATCCGTCATTTTTTGCATTTAGACGTGCAATAAACGCCTTCGCGTCGTCCCACGAAACCTGTTCGACCGGACATTTGGCACATCCTTTGAAATTACTGGGATTTGTCCCGATTACACTCTCATATTGCGATTGCGTAACCTCGTATTTTCCCATCCAAAATCCTTGCGAGAAGGTAACTTTGTGCGCCGGTTTTTCGTTTGGATCGTTAATGGATCCCATTGTGAATTCGCCCTGCGGAACATAAACCAATTCCATCCCAAGTGAGTTTTTGCGTATCGTGCCAGCTGAGATCTTTGAGGTTTCGGCTTTCTCAGGTTTGCTTATAACGTTTGACGCAGCTTTAACAAAATAAAAATCTGACAGTGAATTGCCCTCTTTCCACGGCAATTGTTGTTTATTGGATTTTTGCCATACGTCGGCCGAGAGAGATTTGACCAACTGGTCGTACTCAATATTCGGCTTTTTGATCTGATTCAAAAGTGATTCGGTAAAGAGTCCGTTGCGTCCCGCTCCGTCCGAGGCGACCCTGCCGGGTTCGGTCGCGTAAAGGACGAGCGTGCCGGTCGGCGGCGAAATTTTGGCAAGCCCGTCATTGTTTCCTATGTCGCGATAGCCGCGCCAACTTCGGGCAAACGGATTATTGCGACAGGCGTCGAGGATGACGATATTAAGGTCGTTTTTGGCCGTCGCCATTTTTGTCAAAACCAGGCCGAGCGGCACCGCCGCGTAAGCAACTTCGTCCTCCTGCGGTATCTCGGCATCGACGGGAACAAGATAATTCTCGCCGCCGACCTGCAAGCCGTGACCCGCGTAATAGAAAAGTCCCGTACCGCCGGATGCGAGTTTCGCTCCGAAATCACGGATCAACCCTTCCATCTGCCGCTTGGTCAGATCTGTGCCTGACAAAACCTCAAACCCGACTTCTTTCAACACCTTTGCCATGTCCGATGCATCATTTGCCGGATTAGGCAGCTCTTTGGCTTTCGTGTAGGCTCCATTGCCAATAACCAAAGCGATTCGCTTGTCCGAAACCTTTGGCTTTTCCTGAGTAAGTTGACGAGTGTCCTGGAAAAACGCGGCATAGTGGCCGCACATAGATATTGCGGTCAAGAATAACAGACGGGAAAGCATTGTTTTCATGATCGAAAACAGTATATCACTGGTTGTCAAGGTGTTTTGCGAGATTATTTCCACTTCGCGATCAAGACAAACGGCAACCAGTTGTATGGACGTGGGTGTGGTGAGTTCCCACATAGCGACGAAGGAAAAAAAGGACTATGTAGTGGTCGGCTAGACAGTTAGTTCATTTCACAGTCAAACTAACATTGATCACCATCGGTTCTGTTGGCCGCATTTTTACGCGGTATTTTGTTTGGGGAAACGGGTCGCTCTGGGTCAATTGGCGCGTGCCGGCTCCGGCGGCTTTTTCGGTTTTTGTATAGGCTTGGCCGTTAGTGCCTTGCTGTTCGTATTCTCCGAATTCACTAAGGTAGCGTTTTTCCATTTCGTTAACGAGATCGGAAGCAATGAAGGCGGGCTCGGCGGGGACGGTCATGTCCTTTAGCGGCGTGGGTGAAAAGATGATCGTCAGCATCTCGCCGAGATAGCCGGGCGTCGAGGACTTCAACTCGAAAAACCTATCACCCTGGCCGGGAATATCAACGAGCCGACCGGCCCATACGTCATTTTTTCCGGCCCATGACTTCATCGTCGGAAATATCTGCTGCGGCTCGCCGAGCACATACTCGCCGCCTTTGTCGACGCCGAGCATCTCGCGGTCGACGATGTAGAGATAGCCGGTGCGCGGCACTTCTACAGAAAGCCGAACCTTGTCGCCGAGCTTGAAGACGGTATCTGCATTTGCCCGTACGGGTGTGTATTCCTTACTCCTACCTGACTTCTGGCTGAGCAGCCGAGCAGTTTCCTGACCCTCCGCTACTGGTGCCGGAGCTCCGTCGCCGCCGATGCGCCAGACGGTGACACCGATCGTTTCCCATTGTTCAGTTGATTTTGTGTCGCTCGGCAGATCGTATTTGGGTTTGGGAGTTGGATCGCCGGGTTTGCGGACATCCGGTTTGGCAGCAACGCGTTTTGGCCGGGCGATCTTGCGCTTTAGTTTGTATGCGGGCTTGAACTTGAACGCACCGGCACCAGCCTTTATGTCGTCGCCGAGACCACGTGTCCGGCCAAACGTGTCATCGGATGGCAGTTCGGCAGGGAAGTCCTTATCCGGAGCCTTCTGTGCGGCAGAGCTTAGGCAAAACAAACCCAGAAACAGGGTCAGGAAAAAGATCCGGCAAGGAACGCGTATGAAATAGTTCGGCAACATTGACACCTCGCACATTTAAACTGCAGATAGATTCGTCGGCAAATTGTAATGAGATTCAGTCTGGATTATCAGCCCAAATTGCAAAAGTGTCAACAGGTCGGGCTTAACAGGTAGAACGCAAAAAAGCGCCCCGTAGAGCGCTTCTAACATTCGTAATTGAACTGTATTTACTCGCCCGGCTTGGCTTTGCGTTCGTCGGCGAAGAGGATCGGGGACACTATGGGGCGGTAGGTGTCGCTGATCTTGATATATGAATTTTCGCGGAGCTTGGACATGAACTTTTTCTGTTCATCGGGGGCTTTTTCGGCGGTCATCGCCTGACGGACGGCCATTTCGTCGAAGAAGGAATCGGCGCTGGCGAGTTCGCGTTCGTCGATGCGGAGAATGGCGACGCCGAGCTGGTCGATGTCGAACGGAGCGGTGGATTCGCCTACTTTGAGACCGGCAATTGGCTTGCTCAGAACCTCGACAAGGTCTTTGACAACCAGTTTTTCCGACTTTCCGGTGCCCTGGGTCACGATGCCCGGATCGTTTTCTTTAGCGATCTTGGCAAAATCGCCACCGGCCTTTAATTGGGCATAAATTGCCTTGGCCCGTTCGCGAACCTGAGCCTCGTCACGGCCAGCGAATCCGAGAAATATCTCGCTGAACGAGACGGTCTCGGGCTTGGTGAACTTGGCACGATTCTTTTCGAAATAATCCTTGAGTTCCTTGCCATTAAAGCTCCAGTAAACCTTGTACTGCACCTCGCGTTGGATGACGCGCTCGCGGGTAGCCTGTTTACGCCACGTGGCTTTGAGTTCGTCGGGGTTGACGCCGGCCTTTTCCATTTCGCGATACAGCTCGTCGACGGTCTTGAGCTTGTATTCGTCCATGATCTGCTTCATGCGGCCGTTGATGTTCGCCTCGATATCGTTTTCGAGGCCGCTTTCCTTGGCCTTTTGGATGAGCAGCTCTTCGTTGATGAGGCTGGAGATGAGTTCACCTTGTTTCTCATCGGCCATCTTTTGGGCCTCGGCCCGGGTCTTGCCCTCTTTGACCCATGAATCGACTATGTCCTTCATCTCACGTCGCACGCGCGAGAGCGTGATAACGCCGTCATTCACCTGAGCGACGACCTCGTCAATGACGCGGGTCTGTGTCTCCTGAGCCGCGGCGGGAACCATGAACGCCACCGCAAGAAAAAATGCAGTCAAAAATAGCCGGAAATGTCTCATCAAAAAACTCCTTTTTGGCCGAATGGAAAATATTACTTCCCAATGGACTTGTACGCAACTCAAGGTTTGATGCCAAAGCTTGCCGCGGCGTTCGATGCGGCTGTGAATTTACCTAATTACGGGAACAAACCGGCATTATTACTTTATTTTAAACATAGGCCCGATCGCGGCCTTGTTTCCCTGTTCCATGTCAAAAAAGTGTCTTAATTGCCGCCTGGTCAATCTGCCTGTAGCCGTGCATTGTGCCCGGTGCGAGGGTGAATTGATCGAAACGGTCAGCATCAAACCTAAACGCTCCGGCGGGCGAACGGTTTTGCTGCGCGCCGCGATCTGTGCTGCCGTGTGTATCGCGGTCGTCCTCGGCTTTTACCTCTCGCTCGTGATCTCGGCAACGCCGCTCGACATTGAGCGGAAATACACAGTTCGTCAGGCAATACGAGTGCTTCGGGAAAAGGGTTTTACGGGCGAGGCGAGGCTGCTCGATAATTTCACAGTCTATCGCTCGAATGACAACTGGCTCAACGCTTCGGTGGCTAAGGAAAATGCATACGCGGCGACCAATTTTCCGTTCGAGATCATGACGCTTTACTCTGATTTCTTCACCTATCCAGTGGATGATGTCGAGCGTGCTGCGATCTTGCTCCACGAGGCCAAGCATCTTGAGGGCAAGGACGAGCCAACGGCGTATGAATTCGTGTGGAAGAATCGGGCGGCGTTAGGGTGGACGCGTGACAAATATCATTCTTCACCGGTATGGATAAATATTCGGCGACAGACACGCGAGCTGGTGCCGCAGATGTTTGTTTGCGGTGAGGCACATCTGGGGGATTGTACCGAGTGAGCGTTGGTTGCGTTTCCGCCCGTCACGCCCGGATAGATGTTAAAGCTTCGCGGGCAGTTTTAATTGGGTCAGCAGTTAAAACTTTCACCCGCAATATTCCGGTCGGCGAAAAACTAGTGTCGTCGGTCGCGGCCAGGAAAGCCATTAGTTTTTCGGGTGAGACGAGTGCCGTTTCGCCTAACTTGATGGCGACGCCGTCGGCAGCTCTGTCCACAGAGATGATCGCCATAGATTCCGCAAGTTTTCTGAGACGGCCGTAAGCGAATAGATTTTCGACGCTTCGTGGGATGCGTCCATATCGGTCCTCGATCTCGGCGTGAATCTGCATCAGGCCGTCTTCGGTCTCGGCAGATGAGATGCGTTTGTATGTGCGAAGCCGCTGACTGGCCTCGTTAATATAGTCTTTTGGTATCGCAACATCGATGCCGAGGTTGATCGACACGCTGACCTCGTCGGCGATCTCGTCGCCGCGAAGCTCGGCAATGGTTCGCTCGAGCATTTTCGTATAAAGATCAAAACCAAGCGCGTCCAAATGGCCCGACTGCTGGCCGCCGAGAATATTGCCGGCACCACGCAATTCAAGATCGAGAGCGGCGAGACGAAATCCGGCACCGAGGTCTGAGAATTCGCGGATCGCGGACAGACGTCGTCTTGCGATCGGCGTTAACTCCATTTCGCTCGGAATCAACAGATACGCATACGCACGACGATTCGAACGCCCGACGCGGCCGCGCAATTGGTATAGCTGCGACAGGCCGTAATTGTCAGAGCGATTGATAATTATTGTATTCGCACGCGGAATGTCGATGCCGTTTTCGATGATCGTGGTCGCTACCAACACATCGTATTTGTAATCGATAAAATCGAGCATCACCTGCTCCATTTGCTTTTCGTTCATCTGGCCGTGGCCGATGGCGACGCGTGCGTTTGGCACGATCTTTTGGATAAGAGCGGCGATGGATTCGATAGATTCGACGCGGTTGTGGATAAAAAAGACCTGGCCGTTGCGGGCGAGTTCGAGATCGATGGCGGAGCGGATCACATTCTCGGCGAACTGCACGACCTGCGTATTAATAGCAAGGCGATCACGCGGTGGCGTTTCGATCACCGACATATCACGCATTCCGAGCAGAGACATATTGAGCGTTCGCGGGATGGGCGTTGCCGACAGAGTCAGGACATCGACCTTTTTCTTTAGCTGTTTTAGTTTTTCCTTATGACCGACGCCGAAGCGTTGTTCTTCGTCGACAACGACGAGGCCTAGCTTTGGCATTTTTAC
>JANPDK010000143.1:0-15300 GCA_031431415.1 Acidobacteriota bacterium
GCCTTGTGCTGATGAGCGAAGCGTTGGAGGCCGTCGGCGATGTGTATTCGATCAACGGCTTTACGAGCGAAGGACGGCGGAATGTGAAATTTTACGTCGTCAAGGATTTTGACGAGAAATACTCTGACGATACCGAACGGCGTATCGGCGGCATCACATTCCAGAACAACACACGCCTCGGAGCCGCGATCCGCCACGCGTCGCACAAATTACTGCGTCAGGAATCGCGTACAAAACTACTCATAATCCTGACCGACGGCCGCCCGTACGATCACGACTACGGGGACGCACGCTACGCCCGCGAGGACGTTCGCGAGGCTCTGACCGAAACCAAAATGATGGGCATCACCCCATTCTGCATCACCATCGACCGCGAATCCGAAGCGGAATTAAAAGACCTCTACGGCGACGTCGGCTACACGATCATCGACGATGTGCTCTCGCTACCAGAGAGAATGCCTAATATTTACCGTCGTCTCACCAGCTAAAGCGTCTCCTATGAATATTGTCTCGCTCGAAAATGTCTCGAAGAACTACGGCTTTAAGCCGCTGTTTGAGAATGTAACGCTCGGTCTCGAAGACCGTGATAAGATCGGCATTATCGGTGCGAATGGTTCCGGCAAATCGACATTGCTCAAGATCATCGCGGGTGTCGAGGTGCCTGATACCGGGCGAGTTGTTCGTGCCAAGGGGCAGACGCTCGCGTACCTTTCTCAGAATCCGGCATACGACGAAAACCTGACGGTGCTGGAAACGATCTTTGCGTCGAGCAGCGGCGTGATGCAAACGATCCGTGATTATGAGGCGGTCTGTCACGATGTGGCGGCGGGAAATCATGACGCGGCAACACTCGAACGGATGTCGGATCTACAGCACGAGCTCGAGATGAGCGGAGGTTGGGAGATCGAGACGAATGCCCGTGCGGTTCTCACCAAACTCGATATCAACGACACATTCACCAAAATGGGCGAGTTGTCGGGCGGCCAGCGAAAGCGTGTTGCCCTGGCCCACGAACTTATCTTTAAGCCGGACATTCTGATCCTCGACGAGCCGACCAACCACCTTGATGCAGATACGATCGAGTGGCTCGAAAAGTACCTTGCGAGATACACGGGAATGCTGCTGCTCGTGACGCACGACCGGTATTTTCTTGATCGTGTGACCGACCGCATCTTTGAGGTCGATCGGGGTACGGTGCAGAATTTTAGCGGCAATTACGCATACTATCTTGAGAAGAAAGCCGAGCAGGAAACACTTCGCGAGGTCGAAGGCCACAAGCGGGAACAGTTGATCAAGAAAGAACTCGCATGGCTGCGCCGCGGGGCAAAGGCGCGTACCCGCAAATCTAAACATCGCATCGAGGCAGCGCATTCGCTGATGGCAATTCCAAAGGAACAAGCCACGGGCGAGGTTGATATCGCGATCGGCTCAAAACGTCTTGGCACTAAGGTCGTAGAGATCAACGATATTTCAAAATCATACGGCGAAATCAGGCTCATCGAGCATTTCACATACCTGCTCAAACGCGACGACCGCATCGGCATTATCGGTGCAAATGGTTCAGGCAAAACGACTCTGCTCGATATGATCACAAGTCGTATCCAACCAGACAGTGGCGAGATCGACATCGGCCAAACCGTCCATATCGGCTATTACGACCAGGAAAGCCGTGCGCTCAACGACGATCAACGCGTGATCGACTACATTCGCGATGTAGCCGAATATGTCACTACTAACGAAGGCATCCAGATCACTGCAGGCAAAATGCTCGAGCGTTTTCTCTTCGCCCCGGCGGCCCAATACGCCGTGATCGGCAATCTCTCCGGCGGCGAACGCCGTCGCCTGTATCTATTGCGTATCCTGATGGGCTCACCCAACGTCCTGCTCCTCGACGAGCCGACCAACGATCTCGACATCCCGACGCTCATCGCGCTCGAAGAATATCTCGACGATTTCGCCGGAGCCTTGATTGTCGTCAGCCACGACCGCTATTTCCTCGACCGAACGATCGAAAACGTCTTCCGCTTCGAGAGCGGCGGCAACGTCCGTGAGTTTGCCGGAGACTATTCCGCCTACCTAGAAGCTATCGAACGTGAGGATGCTCTTGTCAGTACCGGGAGCGGTAGTGACCGGGGCACTAAGACGGCGAGGATCGAAGAGCCGAACGACGACAAGCCAAAACCCAAGAAACTATCCTTCAAGGAAGCCCGAGAACTCGAAGCCCTCGAACTAAGCATCGCCGCCGCCGAGACGCGATTGCCCGACATAGAAAAGGAACTCACCCTCGCCGCAAGCGACGCGGGCAAGGTTCATGAATTGTTCAAGGAACAACAGCAGCGTACGTCTCAATTGGAAATCGAGATGGTCCGTTGGGCGGTATTGGCGGAGAGAGCGGAAGAGTTTAAATAAAAAGTGGTGGCTGGAGAGTGACTTGAACACTCGACCTCGGGGTTATGAATCCCGCGCTCTAACCAGCTGAGCTACCCAGCCACGAATGTATGATTATAGTTTGGCGATTCGAAAAATCAAGCATGTTGCGCGTTGTTCCACGTTTCAGGGTGGAACGGTGGAACACGTGGAACAGGTGGAACAAACTTCGGGCAGACGCATGGTGACGTTGATCGCGGCTCCTGATAAGATGATTAATCAACCATCATGCCCATCGTACTCGCCGCAAATGTAGAGCACACCGCGATCTTGCTTGATCTATTTATCATGCTTGCCGCGGCGAAGCTGATGGCAGAATTGTTTGAGCGGCTCAAGCAGCCAGCCGTGGTTGGCGAGATACTTGCGGGCGTGCTGATCGGGCCGAGCCTGCTGGGCTGGGTCACGCCGTCTGAGACGATCAGTATTCTTGCCGAGTTCGGCGTCATATTTCTCCTATTCAATGTCGGGCTTGAGACTAAGCCGCAATCGATATTCTCGGTCGGGCGGCGTGCATTGATGGTCGGTGTCCTCGGTGTGGTATTGCCGTTTATCGCCGGGTATCTTATCGCGATGGCGTGGGATGGGTCGTTTGTCGAGGCGATGTTTATCGGAGCGGCGCTGGTCGCCACCTCGGTTGGAATTACGGCACGAGTGCTTGGGGCGATGGGGCTGCTCGACGCTCCGACGGCACGGATCATACTCGGTGCGGCTGTTATCGACGATATTTTGGGCCTCATCATATTGTCGCTCGTCTCGGCTGTCAGCCAGGGTAGCGTAAGCTATGTCGGCCTCGCGAAAACAGCTGCGGCCGCAGTGCTGTTTACGGCGTTTGTGGCGCTTGTCGGTTCGAGGCTGATCAATCGATTAGCTCCGTTTATCCAGCGGCTGCATCTTGGCAAGCCGTTCTTTACGCTGGGTTTGATCCTGTGTTTGGGGCTGAGCGTTGCATCTACTTACGTCGGTGTGGCGGCGATCATCGGTGCGTTTCTGGCCGGTATGGCACTTGCCGAGGCGACCGAGGAAAACCATAAGATGCACCGGCTCACCTCCGGCGTGACAGAATTCCTCGTACCGTTTTTTCTCGTGAATATCGGGATGCAGCTCAATTTGGCTGTTTTTCGCGATACATCGGTGATCGTTCTGGCAATTTTGGTGACATTGATCGCGGTCGTCACAAAATTTGTCGGCTGCAGTCTCGGGGCGTGGGGCTTGTCGCGTCGCGAGATGGCGCAGGTCGGCGTCGGGATGGTGCCGCGAGGCGAGGTCGGCATTGTCGTGGCCCAGATCGGGCTCGGGTTGGGTGTGATTGGACAGTCATTTTTTGCGGCGGTGTTGTTCATGGCGGTGGCAACAACGCTGATCGCGCCGCCGTTTATCAAGATGCTCTATGCCGAGGATAACAATGGCGATGGCATTCCCGATGAGCCGCTTGACCTCGACGTTTCAGAGGATTTTTCGCGTATCGGCTGATTCTCGACGCAACGTATCGCCGCTCGCAGCCGTCGAATAATGTATATATGCATGTTTACGCCTCGATGAGAAAGATCATTTTCCTGCTTACGCTTACGGCTGTTGGCTCGACGTTTGTTGGTGCTCAGGCGAAAAAACCCGCGGCATCGGGAACGCAGTTTCGTTCGATCACCGTATCGGCCACGCCTTCAGCAAAAGTCTGGATCGATGGCGTTTATTACGGTAAGACCAATGCTTCCGGCAGCCTGACGATCGCGACTGTCTCGGCCGGTGCTCATACTTTGCGGCTCCGGGCGGATGGGTTTAAGGAAAAGTCGCAGCCGCTTGCCGCCACCCAGCGTGGCGAGGTAAAGGTCGTTCTCGTCAAAACTACCGACGAAGCTGACCTAACGTTTCAGGAGGCCGAACGACTCGCATTCTCCGATCGTGAAAAGGCGATCGACGCTTACAAACGTGCGATCGAGCTCCGCCCAACCTTCCCTGATGCATATCTCGCTTTAGCCCGAGTCCAGACAGAGACCGGCGATGTTGACGAAGCCGAGGCCGCGATCAACACTGCTCGAAAGCAACGCCCTGCCTTTGCCGAGGCGTCGGCAGTGCTTGGCCGTATTCACAAAGAGAATGGCGACGAGGACAAGGCGATCGCTTCATTCAAACGTGCGATCACCGAGGGCAAGGGCTTTCAGCCCGAGGCGTACACCGGTCTTGGCTTGCTCTACAAAGAAAAAGCCGAGGGATTCGCCGGTTCGGGTGATTTTGCCAACGAAGAGGTCAACTACAACGAAGCCGCCAAAAATCTAAAGGTCGCCCTCAAACAGCTCTCCGGTGCCCCCGACACCGTTATCATCTACCAACTCCTCGGCCTCGTCTACGAACGCCAAAAAAACTACAAAGAAGCCATCGCCACCTACGAAGAATTCCTACGCATCTTTCCAAACAGCAACGAAGCCACGGCCGTGAGGTCGTTTATTGTGCAGTTGAAGAAGGATATGAATGATCGGTAGGAGTGTCGGGCTATAAAAGCCCGAGTGCTAAATCCACGGGAATAAAAAAACGTGGGTCATTTACAAACTTTTTTCAGCAAATTCTCCATAGTCGAATTTGGAGTTATTTCAGCAAGGTACCCAATTCGCGTGCTCGTGAGTTCCTTGCCCTTGTCGTCAAAATAGCTCACCAATTCGATGCTGACCTTTCTGTCATCGCAGTAAACTTCTAGCTTATCTTGGCCGTATGCTACGTTTCTCTCACCCAAAGCCCTATTTATTTCCAGATTTGTCCTAAATATTGACGCAGATCTGAAGCAAGCCTGTCTGATCCAGACCGATCTCCTGTTGAACATCCGAGTGTCGGCGATGATGCTGTTCGGATCGTAGAAAAACATGCACTTGTGAACATCGGTCCCATACCAGAGCCATCTACTACCGAAGTTAGCAAGTACTCGGCGTTCGAAAGCGGCTTCAGTCTCGCGTCGTTCGTTAAACTCGTCCGTGGTCAAGTCCTGTACAGTCTCAGTTCGCGTTGAGGACGCCATCACCCTCATGCCGGGTATGTCCTTCCATTTGGCTAGCACTCTAGCGACTGGAATCGCAAAATTAAGATTTTGCCCACCTGGCAAATTTAGAGTGGCTACTCCGACTACCTCACCCCTCGCGTTGACAACTGGGCTTCCACTACTTCCCGGAGAGATAGGAGCGGAAATCTGGACCAAATCTCCCAGTCCATCGGTTGATCGAAAAGCCGACACGATGCCATCTGTAACACTACCTTGAAGCCCAAGAGGACTGCCGATCACAAGAACACGATCTCCCTGTCGTATTGGTGAATCCGACATTGCCAATGGAATTATTGATAGAGGAAGCTTCTCTGTCTTGAGAAGTGCAAGATCGGCCTTATCATCGAGCGAGGCTGGCTCGATAACTTTATACTTGATTCCGTTGCCTGCAAGAACCTGAATTGACGCAGAGCCCTTAATAACGTGGCGATTTGTAACTATACTGTCAATACCGACGCAAAAACCGGTGCCTCGCGCAAGAGCTTTTCCTCTCCCATCAAAAGTCAGAATACTTACAACTGAGGGCTTAACCTCGGCGATCATATCGGCAAACGTCTGTTGAGCGGGAGCGTCTAGGGAAAATACAAATGCTTGGATAAAGAAAGCTAGTGAGATGAAAAGGTTTCGCATTGGTAAGTCGATCAGTAAGTACCCAAGGTACTCGTCATAAACTATTTCACCATTCAAATGCCACTTCGTACGGACTGGTCTTGATTCGAGGCGGCTTTGGATATTAGTAAACGTCCGTAATGCCTCTCGGCGGCTAATACGCAATCATCACAACATCCAACGAATTCGTTAATGTCTGGAACAGTCAATGGCGCAATCGCCCCAAATATTTGAGCAGGTCTGGAAAAACGCCGACTCAATTGCACAATCGTCCCACTACTTGGGCATTCGAACGAAGAAGTGCTGCCCAGGGATTCTACAAAGGTCGCAAGTGCATGATCTATTTTCTTGTTTACTTGGTTCATAAATGTGAATGAATCCTTGATGCCTTCGTCGGCGAGGAATCGAATCATTTTTGCCAATTTGGGTCGGTTCCGTTCTTGCGGGCGAGAAGCATTTCGCGGGTTACCCTCGGCGGAAATTCAGCCTCGATCTCCCGTCTCATCTTTGCCCGATCAATCTCACGTTTCGCCAGATAGCGGTCGACATCTTTTTGATTGTGCAGGTAATACGCGATGGCGGCATGGACTTGGGCCAGAGACATTGAGTCGAATTCGCGGTGGATCTCGAATGCCGTAGCTCCATTGTTGAATTCGTAAACGACAGTATCGAGCGAGACTCGCGTGTCTCCGACTCTGTAAACGCCATCTTCTAGACGGACTGCATTCAAAATTGTGCCAACTGTCGAGGCCATAACAGGAACATATTAGCATGAAATGCTAATCGTGGAGACAAAAAAGGCTTCGTCCCAACCCTGCAACCAACGTGCGAATAGACACGCAGGATGGTACCTTGCTGTTCGGTGGTCAATCTGACCGATTTCCCCACTACTCGAAAAAAATACTTTCCTATTTCTCCAAAAGAATCATTGACTTCCAGAGTTTCAACAATGTATTATTAGGAGTCAACGATGTTTAACCGTCGTTGGCTGGTAACACCACTCGATCAATTTGACCTAACTTCACTCAGACGCGTTCCTTGCCCAACGCCGGTTGTGATAAGAGGAACGACCCGCATATAAATGTCAGCAAAACTAGGGGAAATACTTGTCCGAGAAAATCTCATAACGTCGGAGCAACTGCGCGAGACGCTTGAGTACCAGCGTGCTAATGGTGGCCGTTTGGGCTCGAATCTCGTCAGGCTCGGTTATGTGTCGGACGATGTCGTCACCGCCGTTTTGTCCCGCCAATATGGTGTTCCGTCGATCAATCTGGATCTCTTTCAGATCGAGAACGACGTCATCAAGCTGATCTCTGAGGAGGTCGCTATCAAGTATTCCGTTCTGCCTATCTCGAAAGTCGGTGCCACTCTCACGCTCGCCATGGCCGATCCGACGAATGTCTTTGCGATGGATGACATCAAGTTCATGACCGGACTTAATGTCGAGCCCGTTATCGCATCCGAGACATCGATCCAGCTTGCTATCTCGAAGTATTACAGCGGTTCGAGCGAGATCGACATTTTTGACGCCGCATTTGCAGTAGAAGTCGAGAGAAACGGTGTCGGCGTAAAGACAAATGGCCACAAGAGTAACGGGGCGAAGGCTCCAAAGATCGATGAACGGATAACCGAATCCGATCTCGATGTGTCGCTCGACAGATTCCAGTTTGACGCTGCGGCTGAGGGCGAGGAATTTGAGCTGCTCGAGGACAACGAAGAGATCGATCTCGCGGCTCTGGCCCGTGCCAGTGAGGACGCTCCGGTCGTTCGTCTGGTCAACGTGTTGCTGGTCGACAGTCTTCGTCGTGGTGCGTCGGATATTCACGTCGAGCCGTATGAGAAGGATTTTCGTATCCGGTTCCGAATCGACGGTGTGCTTTACGATGTGATGCATCCGCCGATGAAGATCCGCGATCCGCTTATTTCGCGTCTCAAGATCATGGCGAAGCTCGACATTTCCGAGAAACGCCTGCCGCAAGATGGCCGCATAAAGATCAAGGTCAAGATCGACAACCGTTCGCGCGAACTCGATTTTCGTGTATCGAGTCTACCGACGCTGTTCGGCGAAAAAGTCGTGCTTCGTCTGCTCGACAAAGACAAGCTGATGCTCGACATGACCAAGCTTGGTTTCGAGCAGGAAAGCCTCGATAAGTTCAAACGAGCTATCTCGAACCCATACGGCATGGTGCTCGTCACCGGCCCGACAGGTTCGGGTAAGACGAATACGCTTTACTCGGCTCTTCAGGCGTTGAACACGTCTGAGACAAACATCATGACGGCCGAGGATCCGGTCGAATTTAACCTTCAGGGCATCAACCAGGTGCAGATGAAGGAGCAGATCGGCTTGAACTTCGCCGCCGCACTTCGCTCGTTCCTGCGTCAGGATCCGAACATCGTGCTCGTCGGTGAGATCCGAGACTTCGAAACGGCCGAGATCGCGATCAAAGCCGCTTTAACAGGCCACCTTGTACTCTCGACGCTTCACACGAATGACGCACCTTCGACGGTCTCGCGTCTCGTTAATATGGGCATCGAGCCTTTCCTGGTCGCGACATCGGTCAACATCATCCAGGCACAACGTCTGATCCGGCGTATCTGCACCGAGTGTAAGGAAGAAGTTCATTATCCTGTCGAAGGCCTCGTCGAGGTCGGTTTTTCAAAGGAAGAAGCAAAGGATCTCAAGCTCTACAAGGGTAAAGGTTGTGCGACCTGTAACAACACCGGCTTTAAAGGCCGCGTCGGTCTGTACGAAGTTATGGAGATCACGGACGATCTCCGCGAACTCATTATTATTGGCGCTAGCGCAATGGAATTACGGAGAAAAGCAATTGAGGGCGGCATGATCACCTTGCGTGAATCGGGACTATATAAGATTCGCGAAGGCATCACGACGATCGAGGAAGTAGTAAAAGAAACGGTCCTATAAGGTCTCTGGAGGAACTATGGTTGTAAGGGCAATTGCATTATCGTTGGCATTATTGATCGGGGGCACGGTGTTGATACCACTCGCGACCGACCAGGCCGAAGCCGGTCCAAAGAATAAACGCAAAAAGCGTCAGGCCAAGAAGTATAAAAAATATTCAAAAGCGTGGTGGCGTCAATACCGCGCAAAGATGAAGAAAAAGCGTGCCCTGCAGGCCCGCAAACGTGCTATTCGTCTACGCCAACTGCGCCTCGCTCGCACCCGTGCTGCTGAGAAACGCACACCGGCCGCGAAGACCGCGTCGGTAAATACTCCTACTCCAAAAGTCGAGACAAAGGCGGCAGTTCTGCCGTCGGGCGATCAGGCCCCGGCTGGCTGGAGTACTTCGGTCTCGACGCCGGCGGAATTGAAGTTCCGCGTGGACAATTCGGCTGGCGATCAGGTTGGTTCGGCATCGATATCGGTTGTCGGCCCGGCAGTCGGCGAATCGACCGGCGGCCGCAACAAGACGGTCGGCGGCGTTGCCACAACGGCTCTTCGTCGTGAGGTCATTGACCGCATGATCCGTGAGAACGGTTGGGTCGTCAACGATTATCAGAAAGAGATCAGCGGCCAGCAGGTTTATGTGGTCGTAGCCCAATCGCAGGCAAAGAACGGCGGCGTCCAGTCGCGCATGTTTTACTTCACAGAGGTCGACGGCAAGATATATAGTGTCGCCACGAACTCGCCCGTCCAGGAATCCGAACGCCTCGCAGAGGAATCGGAAAAGGTCATCAATTCGCTCAAGAACCGTGTTCGTCCGGCATTGAGAGCGTCAGTCGAAAATAAGTAGAGCAGGCCTTTCCGCCTGCTTCCTTCCAAATCATGGGACAGCCGGGAAAGGCTGTTCCACCCCCAAACTATGAGCTACGAAAACGCAAATGTAGAATCGTCGGTCACACTTCCCGACCTCCTCAAAAAGATGACCGATCTGAGTGGATCGGACCTCCACCTTTCCACCAATTCGCCCCCGCAGGTTCGAGTCCACGGCCATCTCGCCCCTTTGCCCGGGTTTGCCACGATGTCGCCATCGGATACAAAACGGCTGGCGTATTCTGTCCTGACCGATGCGCAGAAGCACCGATTTGAGGAAAACCTCGAACTCGATTTCTCGTTCGGCCTCAAGGGAATGTCCCGTTTTCGTGCCAACCTCTTTAACCAAAAGGGTGCGGTCGGTGCGGTTTTTCGTGCCATTCCGTATGAGATAAAGACGTTCGACGCCCTCGGCTTGCCCTCCGTGGTTTCGGACATGTGTAAAAAGCCGCGTGGCCTTATCCTCGTGACCGGGCCAACCGGTTCGGGAAAATCGACGACGCTTGCATCAATGGTCGATAAGATCAACATCGAGCGTCATGATCATATTCTGACGATCGAAGACCCGATCGAATTTCTGCACAATCATAAGAATTGCGTGGTCAATCAGCGCGAGGTTGCGGCCGATACGCATTCGTTTGGCGCGGCTCTTAGGACTGCGCTTCGACAGGATCCGGACATCGTGCTGGTCGGCGAAATGCGTGATCTCGAGACGATCGAGATGGCGTTGCGTATCGCAGAAACAGGTCACTTGACCTTTGCAACGCTGCATACAAACTCGGCGTACTCGACGATCAACCGTATCATCGACGTTTTCCCTTCCGAGCAGCAGTCGCAGGTTCGCACCCAGCTCTCACTCGTTCTCGAAGGCATCATGTGCCAATCGTTGCTGCCAAAAGCATCGGGCGACGGCCGTGTGATGGCCCTCGAGATCCTCGTACCTAATGCCGCTATCCGCAATCTGATCCGCGAAGACAAGATCCATCAGATCTATTCGATGATGCAGACCGGCCAGGATAAATTCGGAATGCAGACTTTTAATCAGGCCCTTGCAACGCTTTATCACAAACGCCAGATCACGCTCGATGTTGCGATGCAGCGTTCTTCAAATGCAGACGAGCTGAAGGAGCTGATCGACCGCGGATCGGGTCTCAACGAATCCTACGGCGGCGGCGGAGCACGCCCCGCGACACGCCCGGCTCCCGGTAGCGGAAGCCCTTATGCCCAGAGCCGTACGATCGGCGAACGTCCGCCGGTAAGGTAACTAGAACCTCTTTCATTTAGTAAGTCAGGAGACACGAAATGCCAACATTTGTCTTTAAGGGAAGAAATCGACTAAACGAATTGATCGCCGGCGAGCGTGATGCTGCAACTCAGGATGAGCTGCGTGCATTGCTCCGCCGCGAACAGATCGTGCTGACCCAGGCCACTGAGAAGGGACGTGAAATATCGATCCCAAAGATCGGCCGTCGAAAGAAGGTCAAGGCCAAGGAACTCGCCGTATTTACGCGTCAGTTCTCTGTCATGATCGATGCGGGTCTGCCGCTTGTTCAGTGTCTCGACATTTTGGGCGAGCAGCAGCAGAATCCTTTCTTTAAGGATGTTCTGCGGCAGGTTCGCCAGAACGTCGAGGAAGGGTCAACGCTTTTTCAGGCCCTCGAAAAGCATCCGAAAGTTTTCGATTCGCTCTACACGCACATGGTCGAGGCCGGTGAAACGGGCGGTGTGCTCGATCTCATTTTGCAGCGTCTCGCAACACTGATCGAAAAGGTCGTCAAACTGAAACGAAGCATCGTTTCGGCATCGATCTATCCGGCAGCTGTCGTCGCGGTAGCGATCATCGCGATCGCGGTGATCATGATCGTGGTCATTCCGCAGTTCGAACAGATCTTCGTCGGCCTTCTAGGCCCCGGCGAGGCTTTGCCGTTGCCGACGCGTATCGTGATGGGCATATCCGGATTCCTCGCCGGTTGGGGCGGACTTGCAATTTTGATCGCGCTGATCGCAGCATCGGTCGGTATCAGCTATACCTACAAGACGCCAAAGGGCCGTTGGTACATTGACACGCTGCTGCTCAAAACACCGATCTTTGGCAGTATCCTGCGCAAAGTAGCGGTCGCACGTTTTTCACGAATTCTTTCGACATTGCTATCGTCGGGCGTACCTATTTTGCAGTCGCTCGATATCACTGCCAAGACCGCTGGCAACGTCGTTATCGAAGACGCGATCATCAAGGTTCGAAAGGGCGTCGAACGCGGTGAAAATTTTGTCGATCCGCTCAAGGCTACAGGCGTTTTCCCGCACATGGTCAGCCAGATGATCGGCGTCGGTGAACAGACCGGTGCGATGGACGCCATGCTCGGCAAGATCGCCGACTTCTACGAAGAAGAGGTCGACACCGCCATCGCCGACTTGCTCGCCCTGATCGAGCCTGTCCTGATCGCCTTCCTCGGTGTGACCATCGGTTCGATCGTCATCTCGATGTACTTACCGCTCTTCACCCTGATCGGAAAACTGTCCGGCGGAGCGAAGTAGCTCAGTTGAAGTCATGGGCTGAAGAAAGGTGCCCATCGTTGTTGTCTTCTAAATGAAGCTGTCCGGAGTTGATCCGGGCAGCTTTTTTTGTGGCATTGTAACTACCGGTGACCTGTGATATAAGTCTTGTCCACGAATCCCGCAAATCGAGAAGTACATTGCGAGCAATCTGGAGGAAACGATGAGTAGATCGGTATTTCTGGCTTTTTTTGTTTTGATCGCGTGTGCAGGTTCATCCGAAGTATTCTCTGTGCAAACGGTTCCAGGCCGCCCAAAGACCGTACAACAAAGTACGGGGCAAGTCTCGACTGGCTCGACTGGGCCTAAACGTGGGAAACGGGTATTCCGCAAGAGCAAGGCGGTCAAATACGCAAAGTCGCGCCGAGCAAGAAAAAGCTCGTTCGCTTCCAATAAGAATCGCCAAGAAGCTCTGCGAAGAAAGATAACCAAGCGATCTCAAACGGCCAAAGGTATTCCTGGAAAGTTAGCTCCACTCGTTCGGCCCAAAACTGAGGATGAATTCGAAGGGGACGTTGAAAAACGTAGAGAGTGGTTTCTCGATCAGCGGCGATTTCCGTATGACTCGATACCCGAGGACGCCCGGCGACTTGCGTGGGAATCGAGGCCCAGCGACGCAGGAGAAATGCTCTCACCGGGAGTTCTTCAATGGCAGGCGATCGGGCCGGCTCCCACGACGTCCGGTTTCCCGTCGAACTGGGGAGTTACGAGTGGAAGAATCAACGCTGTTGCCGTCTCCCCAGCAAACGCCAACCTCGTCTTACTCGGTGCTGCGACCGGCGGTGTCTGGAGATCGTTAGATGGCGGTTCCACTTTTGCACCGGTAACTGACAGCCAGGTGGACCTTGCGGTGGGCTCGATCGCTTTCGCTCCGAGTAACCCCGCGATTGTCTATGCCGGCATGGGCGACGTAGGTGGAGGATACCTCGGTACTGGTGTTTTGAGATCAACCGACAGCGGGGCAACCTGGACAAGAATCAGCAATAATTCCCTGCCGCCGGTGGGGTTAACGTCGCGCATCGTGATCCATCCGACAGATCCGAACCGCGTTTACGTCGCCCAGTACGCGGGCGGAGCGAGCGGCGGTAGCGTATTTTCAAGTGGCCTTTGGCTTTCCACGGATGGAGGTGTCAACTGGACGCAACGGCTCGTCGGACTTGCCCGGGATCTCGTCCAACACCCGACACTGCCAAATATTCTCTACGCGACACTCGAGCGTTTTGACGGTGGCAGCCCAAATACCGCAGGAGTATGGAAATCCATCGACAGCGGCGTCACTTGGGCGAGAGTTTACACGTCGCCGATCTCCACCTCGAACATAAAAGTGGCGGTTACGCCCGCGGCCCCGACAAACGTTTACGTGCTCGTCGGAAATGATTCGGCTGCCCGGGTCGAGGTCAGCACGAATGAGGGAGGAGTGTGGACAAACCGCGGTGGCCCCATCGATTCCAGGCAATTCGGCTAAAACCTTTACCTTTTTGTCCATCCGACAGATGCGAATACAATCTTTGTTGGGACCCGCGACCTGTGGCGATCGACAAATGGCGGAACGAACTATACAAATATCACCAATAATTTCGACATAGACAACTCATATCATCCGCAAGTCTCCAAATCACATCCGGATCAGCACCATTTCTATATCTCGCCGACCGATCCGAATACGATCTATCTTGCCAATGACGGCGGACTTTCGAGAACCACGAACGGAACGACGACGTTTTCTTCGTTGAATGGCTCGCTCGGCCTCACGATGTTCGTCAGCTTGGATATGCACCCGACGGATGCAACGCGGACGTACGGAGGAACTCAAGATAATGGTAATCAAAAGCGAACCGGCGGATCGAGCTGGCGCGAGTATTTTAGCGGTGACGGTGGCCAGGTAGTTGTCGATCCGCTAAGCCCGGCGACCGTCTATGCAACCTATGTCTTCCACACGATTTGGCGGTTTGGCAGCAACGGTGACAGCTTCCAGGCAACTATCGGCAGTTCCGCCACCTTTAACGCGGACCGCGTTGCCTTCTATCCGCCGTTTGTTGGCAACGAGGTCAACTCGAATATTTACTTCGGCACTTACAGGCTGTACATAAGCACCAATCAGGGCGCGAGCTGGACGCTGCCCGGTGGTGCGACCGATCTGACGTTCGGCGGCATCTTAAGTGCGATCGGAGTGGCACGTTCAAATACTAGTGTGATTTACACAGGTTCCAACGACGGAAGACTGATGGCAAGCACCAATGGCGGTGCAAACTGGACTGATCGGACCACCGGTCTGCCTACGCGGACCATAAAAAGCATCGTGACCAGTCCGACTGATCCGAATACCGTTTTCGTCACGTTGTCCGGATACAATTCTGGGCACGTCTTTAAATCGGTGAACGGAGGGGCAAATTGGACGGACATAAGCGGAAACTTGCCTAACATACCGACTAATGCGCTTTTGATCGACCCACGTGCCGGTTTCTCGAACACGCTTTACGTCGGCACGGACATTGGTGTTTTTCGCTCAACCGTCGGCGGGGTGACCTGGGAGACATTCAACCTGGGAATGCCGCCCACGATTGTGACCGAGATGGACGCTCTGCCCAGCGGATTGACGCAGGCCGGCACGTATGGCCGAGGGGCGTACGAGATAAACCTGAACGAGTCGGGAACGCCAACACCGACTAATACACCGACGGCAACGCCGACCGCGACACCGGTCGTAACACCGACCCCGACGGCGACGCCGGTGGTGACAGCGACGCCGACGAATACGCCGACAGCGACGCCTACAGCGACACCTACGCCGACGCCGGCACCTGGGTCTTGTACGTTTAGCAATGGCGGGTTGAATCCGACAGCGTTGTCGAAGAGCGGCGTGGCGGCACCGGCCGGGTTCTTCTGGAGCGAAGTTCAGAACAACGCGGGCAAC
>JANPDK010000144.1:0-7738 GCA_031431415.1 Acidobacteriota bacterium
TTGAGGCAGTTGTACGAACGTACCGAAAGCTCGAGTTCGTCAACCGATTTGTCGAGCAGATCGTTGCGCATGAGCGGCGGACGTGCGATGTCCTCGTATTTGTACTCTTCTTCTTCCTCTTCGAAATTGATAAAGATCGACATGTGATCTTTCACCAATTTAGCCGCGAGGCCGATCGAATCTTCCGGAGCAACGCTGCCGTCAGTCCAAACTTCGAGAGTCAAACGGTCATATTCGGTATTCGAACCCTGACGCGTTTTATCGACGTTGTAGTTAACTTTCTTGATCGGCGTATGAACCGAATCGATAGGAATATAACCAACCGAAAGGTCTTCGTCGTTATTGAACTCAGCCGAGACATAACCACGTCCCTGCTTGAGCCGCATTTCGACGTTGAGCGAACCGCCCGCACTGATCGTAGCGATATGAACGGTCGAATCGAGGACTTCGACATCGCCATCGGTCTCAATGTCCGCGCTCGTTACGACGCCCGCACCTTTTTTGGTGATCGAGAGCGTTTTCGGCCCGCTGCCGTGAAGCGTGATCGGAACCTGCTTAAGATTCAAAATAACGTCGGTCGCATCTTCGACGACGCCTTTGATCGATGAAAATTCGTGCTCGACGCCTTCGATCTTGACGGCGGTGATCGCCGCTCCCTCGATCGACGAGAGCAAGGCACGACGGATCGAGTTACCGACCGTTGTACCAAATCCGCGTTCGAACGGAGCTGCGTGAAATTTACCGTACCGGTCCGTCAGGCTGTCGTTATCGACCATCAAGCGACTCGGCATCTGAAAATCTGTCCAATTAGTCTGTGTCATATTTGTTCTTTTAAAAGTCCTAAAAGTTGGCCGCTGTCCCCGGATCGTCGCTAGTAAGAACGGACTCTTCGGATCCGGCTCTTCGGCCAACCAGTCAAAAAACTACTTGCTGTAAAGTTCAACGATCAACTGCTCGTTGATATTTGCGTCAATGTCTTCGCGACGCGGCAATGATGTGACAGTAACGGCCAGATCGCGTCCACCGGCACTCAACCACTGCGGACGGCCACGGCCGACAGCCGTTGCCCATGCACCTTCGACGTGCGGATTCTTCTGGCTGGTCGGTTTTACCTCAACCATATCTCCAGCCTTGACCTGGAATGAAGGGATATCTACCTTACGGTTGTTCACCGTTACATGCCCGTGATTGACGAGCTGACGTGCCTGACGACGCGAGGTCGAAAAACCTGAACGGTAAACGACATTATCGAGACGACGCTCGAGCATCGACAGGAGAATTTCGCCCGTCACGCCCTTCTGCTGACGCGCTTTTTCGAAATAGGTACGAAACTGCTTTTCGAGGATGAAGTAAATGCGTTTTACCTTCTGCTTTTCGCGAAGCTGCTCGCCATAGCCTTGCAGCATCTTGCGGCGGGCAGCACCGTGCTGTCCCGGCGGGTTGGTTCCACGCTTTTCGATCGCACATGAGGGTTTGAAACAGCGATCGCCCTTGAGGAATAACTTTGCACCTTCGCGGCGGCACAAACGGCACACCGCATCTCTATATCTAGCCATAATTATTGTTGCCTTCAGCAAAAATGATCTTAGATCTTAGATTTTTGATCTTGGATCGAAACCTAAACATCCCAGCTCATTTTTGTGGAAAAAGTTTACGGGAAACTACTATTCCCTTCGTCCTTTCGATAAAAATACGGGTCGTGATCTACTCGACCCGAAAACAAAGATCAAAGATCAAAAATCCAAGATCAAACCCTTCGCCGCTTCGGCGGACGGCATCCGTTATGCGGGATCGGCGTGGTGTCGCGGATCGATGAAACGCGAATTCCTGCCTGAGCGATCGCACGGATCGCCGACTCACGGCCACCGCCCGGTCCCTTGACCCGAACTTCAGCCTCACGCATACCGGCATCAACCGCCTTGCGTGCAACTTCCGTCGCTGCCTGCTGAGCCGCGAATGGCGTTCCCTTACGCGAACCGCGGAAACCGCGAGCCCCGGACGAGGACTGCCCAATAAGATTGCCTTCGCCATCGGTGATCGAGATCAGCGTGTTATTGAACGACGCCGAAATGTGCACGATGCCGTACGGAATATTCTTCCGCTCTTTCTTCTTAAAAGTCTTTTTCTTAGCTGCTGCTTTTGCCATTTTCTTTAAGTTGTCAGTTGTCAGTTGTCAGTTGTCGGATAGAGCCGTTGCCAAAGAGCTGACAACTGAAAACCGACAACCGGCAACTACTTCTTACCTGGTGCCTTCTTCTTAGCGACAGCGGCTTTGCGCGGTCCTTTTCTGGTACGTGCGTTGGTGCTCGTGCGTTGACCGCGAACCGGCAGGCTGCGGCGGTGACGAAGGCCGCGATAGCAGCCGATATCCATCAAACGTTTGATGTCCATCTGAACGCGCTTCCGAAGATCGCCCTCGATCTCGCCTTCGGCGTCGAGGATCGCTCGGATCTTATTTAATTCGTCTTCACTCAGATCCTTGATCCTGACGTCGTTGCTGATGCCAGCCTGCTCAAGTATCCCGCCAGCGCGTGATTTGCCCACACCATAGATGTAGGTCATTCCGATCTGTGCCCGTTTATTGGGCGGTAAATCAACTCCTGCTATACGAGCCATATTTCTCCATTTTAATCGTCGATCTTTGATCTTCGATTTTTGATCGAAAATCCAACGTCAAAGCTCAAAGATCGATCTTATCCTTGTCTTTGCTTGTGTTTCGGATTTTCACAAATAACGCGCACGATGCCCTTTCGGTGGATCACCTTACACTTGTCACACATTTTCTTTACCGATGGCCTTACTTTCATGATTTTTACCTGCCTACTTATAGCGATATAACGTTTCCAGCACAGTCGCTGTGACCTCAATCGCTTCTTCTTTCGACATAATCTTCCATCCAAGAGCGCTGAGTGCTTGGACAAACTCTTAATATTACTGAACGATCACCGTTTTTTCAAGTCATGCGGACGCAGTTTCCATATTCGGAGCATTACGCTGCTTTTTCTGCTCTCGCGTGAGTGTCAAAATTTCCGGCCCGTCGTGCGTTACTGCGATCGTGTGCTCAGCATGTGCGGACGGTTTGCCGTCAAGAGTGACGACCGTCCATTTGTCGCTAAGTGTCTTTGTCTCAGCAGTTCCGAGGTTTAACATCGGCTCGATCGCAAAGCAATATCCCGCACGAATCTTTTCTTTTGTTCCTGCACGTCCGTGATTCGGTATCTGAGGAGCCTCGTGCATTTTCCGGCCAATTCCATGCCCTGTGTAATCTTTAACAATGCCGTAGCCGAACTTCTCTGCGTGCTGCTGCACTGCCCAACTTATATCGCCGACACGCCCGTTTACCCGCGAGGCCTCGATGCCAAGATCAAGACATTCCTCCGTCACGCGGATCAACTGTTTCAATTCGACCGTGATCTCGCCAACCGGAACCGTCATCGCACAATCGCCGACAAAACCATGAAATGTCGCTGCCATATCGAGCGAGACGATATCGCCCTCTTTCAACGGATCCTTCTTCGAAAATCCGTGAACTATCTCATTATTGACTGAGGCACAAATGGCGTACGGAAATCCGTGATAGCCGATAAATGTAGGTATCGCACCCGCGTCGCGGATCATCTTGTCGGCCGCATCATTGAGATCCATCGTCGAAATGCCGGGCCCCACCATCGTCCGCAGAGACTCACGTACTTCAGCAATCAGTTCGCCGACGGCACGCATCTTGTCCATATCTTTTGCGGATTTCGCAATGATCATTCTAAAACCCAACAGATCTGCGATCGAACTAAATAAGCTCATCGACTTCGCGGTAAATGTCCTCGATCTCGCCCGTGCCGTCGATCTTTTTCAGACGGCCCGAGTTTTTGTAATAGTCTAATAAAGGCTTCGTCTGCTCGTCGTATGTTTCGAGTCTAACGCGAACCTTTTCTTCAGTATCGTCCGCCCGGTGATCCAACGACGCTTCCGGATGCGTGTCACAAAAACCTTCGTTCTTTGGCGGCTTTGAGTAAATATTATATATCTCGCCGCAAACCGGGCAGCTTCGTCGCCCCGTCAGACGTTTCATCAACTCTTCGCGGCCGACATCGACCTCGATCGCCTGAATATCTTTGCCTTGCTCTTTCGCAAGTTCCTCAAGCTGCTCAGCTTGCACGGCCGTTCGAGGATAACCGTCAAGAACATATGTTCCGGCGGTGTCGGGCTTTGCGGTCCTTTCACGGACGATGCGATAAGTAATATCGTCCGAGATCAGCTTGCCCGAAGCCATGATCGCCTGTACCTCGCGTGCGAGCGGCGTATCAAGCGTCTTCATCTCGCGAAACATATCGCCCGTCGAAATCTGAGGGATATTCCGGCGTTCCTGCAAAAGCCTTGCCTGTGTTCCCTTTCCCGCCCCGGGAGCACCTATCAACACAATAATCTTGCTCATAGTCTTTCACCGCAGAGACGCAGAGAAAAGAAGATTTAATAAAAGCATCGAGCCGGTCTAACCCTTGCTTAAAATCTCCGCGTCTCTGCGTCTCTGCGGTTCAATTTTTCTAACTACGGCGGCCGCGCAAACGCGAGCCTGACCCAAGAAAGCCCTCGTAATTTCGCATTACAAGCTGTGCTTCGATCTGCGAGACGGTATCCATCGCCACGCCGACGAGGATTAGCAAGCTGGTGCCGCCGAAGAAAAATTGATAACCGAGGCCGGTCGGTATCCAGCTAAGACCTGGCGTAGCGGTCAAGAAGTTATCGACCGACGTGCCCACAAACGGGAGTCTTGCAACCTTAAATCCGCTCAGCAAAAGCTGCGGCACAAATGCAACGAAGGCGAGATATAAAGCACCGACCGTCGTCAGCCTGGTTAGGATTGCATTCAAATATTCTGCCGTCGGGCCGCCGGGCCGGATGCCGGCGATAAAACCGCCGTGCTTACGCAGATTGTCCGCGACTTCGTCCGTGTTAAAGATAATCGTTATGTAAAAGAACGTGAAGATCACGATCAAGGACAAGAAGACAAATTCGTAATACGGATCGCCGCCGTGAAACTGGGTGAAAAACACCGCGATCTTCGACCACGTCGATGTCGGATCGTTTGGATCAGAGGGAAATGCCGAGAACAATGTCTGTGGCATCGCAAGTACGGACGAAGCAAAGATCACAGGGATTACGCCGCCCATATTGATCTTGAGCGGCAAAGTCGTTTCCTGGCCACGAAATGTCTGATTACCAACACGTCGGCTGGCATAGCTGATCGCAATATGGCGACGTGCCGACTCGACGTAAACTACCAGTGCAATCAAGGCCACAAGCACGACCACAAGGAAAATAACTCCAAGCGTCTGCATCGGATCACCGGCACGAACACGCTCGGAAACCTGTAGAATGCCTCGCGGAAGACCGATGACGATACCTGCGAAGATCAAGAGTGAAATACCGTTGCCGATACCGCGTTCGGTGATCTGTTCACCGAGCCACATTACAAAGATCGTTCCGGTCGTAAGCGTGATGACAATCATCGCCGTCGCCCAGTAGGAGTCAGCAATGATGTTGTTACGCGAGAGCCAGGTGGCAACAAAGAACGTCTGAACCGCACAAAGAACGACGGTCGAATACCGTGTCCATTGGTTCATCTTCTGTCGTCCGACCTCACCTTCTTCCTGAATTTTCTTCATCGCCGGCGACAATACCGGCAAGAGCTGCATGATGATCGACGCAGTAATATACGGCGTTACGCCCAGTGCAAAGACGGAAATAGTACGGAAGTTACCGCCGGAAAAGAGATCGAGAACGCCCAACAGTGTGCCCGCAACTTCGCCCCAGACCCGCTCGAGCTGAGCGCTGTTAATACCCGGTGCCTGAACATGAGCGCCAAAGCGGTAAACCGCCAGTAGCCCGAGCGTAAAGAGTATCCTCTTCCGCAGTTCGGGAATCCGGAACATGTTTTGTACGGCGCTAAAAAACTTCTCCATATGTTTGTCAGTTGTCGGTGGTCAGTTCGTCGGTTGTCGGCGTTGTCGGTCTGACAACTGGCAACCGGCTACTGACAACTGTCTAGGCGTCAGCCTTGGCGGCTTTGACGATCGCCGTGGCGCTTCCGCCGGTCTTTTCGATCTTGTCCTTCGCCGTCTTGGTAAATCTGTGTGCCGATATGTTCAACGATTTCGTGAGTTCACCGGTTCCGAGAATCACGAGATCGTGCTTAGCCTTTTTGATCAGGCCACGCTCGTGCAGTATCTCAGGAGTGACTGCATCACCGGCATTAAAGCTCTCTTCGATCTTTGCCAGGCTGATCTCGATCCACTGTTTCTTAAAGATGTTAGTGAATCCACGCTTTGGCAGACGACGCTGAAGCGGCATCTGGCCGCCCTCAAAACCGATCTTGCTGCTGTAGCCCGAACGCGACTTCTGACCCTTGTGTCCCTTGCCGGCAGTCTTACCCGTGCCCGAACCTGGGCCACGGCCGATACGCTTTTTCTTATGCGTCGAACCCGGTGCGGGATGTAAATTGTTTAATGTTAAAGCCATAAAATTTGATTTTTGATTTTCGATCTTCGATCTTCGACTTATCAAAGGTCAAAGATCAAAAATCAACGATCATCTATTCCACTATCCTCAACAAATGCGGAACCTTTGCCACAATGCCGCGCGATGCGGGAGAATCGGGCCGCGTGACCGTCTGGTTGAGCTTGGTGATACCGAGGCTCTTGACGATCTCTTTTTGTTTTGTAGCGTAACCGATCATGCTCCGGTAATACTGGATCTTGATCTCGCCGCCCTCTTTGATTTCTACTTTCTTTGCCATTTTCTTAAGTTGCGAAGTTACAGAGTCTGCAGAGTTACGGAGTTCGCTGAAGTAATCTCTTAACCTCGCAACTCTGCAACTTCGCAACTCTCTAAACTAATTCTTCGACCTGCTTACCACGCAGACGTGCGACCTCGATCGGGTCTTTCATTCGGAGCAGGCCGTTGAAGGTCGCCCGAATCACATTGTGTGCGTTGTTCGAACCCAAAATCTTGGTACGAACATTGTGAACGCCAAGGCTCTGCAATACAGCACGCACGGCACCACCGGCGATAACGCCCGTTCCCTGCGAAGCAGGCTTGAGCAGAACGCGTCCTGCTCCGTATTCACCGATCATCTCGTGCGGCAGTGTGCCATCGATAAGCGGGACGCGGATCAGGTTGTTCTTTGCCGACTCGACCGCTTTCTTGATCGCATTCGGTACTTCTTTTGCCTTACCGGTTCCAAACCCAACGTGTCCGGCCTCGTCGCCGACGACGACCAGTGCCGCGAACGACATGTTCTTACCGCCCTTTACGACCTTGGTCACGCGGTTGATCGAGATCAACTGGTCCTTGAGGATCAATCCGTTTGGCGAAATTCTCTGTTTATTCATCTGTTTAGCTCTCTTGCTCCGGTTCGTCTGCCTTCGCCTCGTTCTTGTTCAGGCCAGCTTCGCGTGTCGCATCTATAAGGGCCTTGACGCGGCCGTGATACAGATAACCACCTCGGTCGAACACAACATTCGAAATTCCTGCCGCCTGTGCCCGCTCTGAGATCGTTTTGCCCACGGTCTTAGCCGCTTCGACATTACCACCGGTCTTGAGGCCGAGAGCTTTCTCGGCGGTCGACGCGGTCGCTAGCGTCTTGCCGCTGACATCATCGATGACCTGTGCGTAAATGTGATTCAAGCTGCGGAAGACCGCGAGACGCGTCGAGGTTTCGTGCGCTTCGGCCGTATCATTTGCC
>JANPDK010000145.1:0-7774 GCA_031431415.1 Acidobacteriota bacterium
TAGCCATAGCATTTTCCTCCTATGTGGTTAGGTAAAGTTGTATTGTCAGGTTTAGAACCGTGGAATAACCACAAAGGAGCTGGCTGGAAAATTCAAGTCAGGAGATTTGCGGGAATCTCACTAATTCGCGCGTATCATATTTCCGTTTCTCAAAGAAATCAAGCCGATTGCCGCCCTCAAACGCAAATTTGAACAAAATACACGGTCGTCTAGATCAATTATTCGCCCGTTTGCCACCGTTCTATCGTCGTTTGCCGGAAATATACGACCATTTGCCCAACCCAAATCACCGTAAAACCGTTTCAAATTTAAATCTGACAGAGATAAATCACCGTTTGAGCGAAATATTCAACCGTCAGACCAAAATAAATTTAAATTTGCCCGAAATAAATCTCCGTCAGAACGTTTCAAATTTAAATTTGACCGGCCCAAATCGTCGTCGGAACCGCTCAAATCACCGATAAATAACGATTTGTAATTGACGCATTACCAGAAACAGTCAGTATTTATCTAGGTTATGAGAGATTTTGTCGATCTTGTATCGGTTAGAGAGCTACGCATGATCCGATTCAATTTCAAAAGGAAATCGCTTTGGTTTCTTCGACGACGAATGATAGACGCAAATCTTGCTATTTGATCCGTTAAGTTTCGGCAGTTCTTCGCTCAGGTCATATTCAGAAGTGCCGAACCAGATATCGTGTGTCGGAAACGGACGCGCAAGGTTCAAATCAAAATTACTACTACGGAAATCACTTTCGACCTCCTCATCGTTGAGCTTGAATTCTAGGGTTACCCGTTTGAGTGTCGTTGCTTTGCCTACATTAATAAGTTCGACATTGATCGTTTCCCAATACTGAGTGTCAGGGCTGCCCGCCCAACTCTTGAAAATACGTACTGTGAAAGAAGTTCGCTCGCTCGCCCAAAGGCGATAGATCTGATAACCGCCAACAATCGTCGCCACAATCGCGCCGTACCACGCAACCACGGCGCTTGATTGATCTGAGAAAAAGAAGATACACATTATTCAAATCCAAGGGCGTCCTGGGTTTCTTTCGTCGCTTTTTGCGCCTTTTTGGAGACTTCTTCCATAAGCGGCAAACTCATTCTCTCGCCGTCTAGTATCTGCTGGATGGTTACGATCTGCAATTTGTCGAACGGTTAGAACATATCGGGCTTGAACTTGCCTTGCTAGGCTTTAGAATTAAATTCAACTAGCTTCTGCCAATCGATGGCACCAGTTGCTACGCAAAAGTCATTTGCGAATTCTCTCACAAATCGATTAATCATTTCCGAATAAGATTTAAGGAATTCATCATTTCTTTCCTTCGATAGATGACCGAGCGGAACGATGATTCCCGTGTAAAGACTCGCGTCTCCTGAAATAAATTCCCAAAAGCGTTGACCGCAAAACTTATGGTAATCGCCCTTGTCAGGAGAATTGTCGCGACCGAAGCAGCAGCCATAAACCTCAATGACTAGCTGTTACGCGATTGATAGCATCGTCAATTATGGCGTGCCATGATATTTGTTGCTCCACGAGTGGAATAACTTTGTGAACTTCATCGTCCGACAGATGTCGTTGCAAAGATTCTTCGGCTACGTTCTGAATATCTTCAATCGTTAGTGAATAGAAAATTTCTGCGTTTTTCATTGCTTTATCTTAGGTAACAAATCGGTTCTCTCGATGCCAATGTAGGGCACTTTCATGCGGAAAAAGATTTCTTTCTGATGGCAAGTTGATTTTCGTTGTCTTATTCGTAAACATTCGAATCAAATCGATACTCCCGATCTGCCCAAATGAGGTAGGAAGTTCACTCAATCGACTCGAAACCTCAACTGCAAATTTATGATTTAGCGTCAACCATCCGACATCAAAGGCCCAGTGATGAGTCCGGCACAAGGCAAGCCCATTCCAAACATCATCTTTTCCTCGGGCGTTGTTGGGTACAATATGTGCTGCCTCTACCTCCCATGCAAGTGAATCTGGTGAGTATAATTTCAGACCGCAAAAGGAGCATTTGTAGTCGTAGGCTTCAATGATGGCTTGGCGAAAACCACGGCTACGATAGTAGGATTCGCTGGATTTCTGGACAAGTCTTTTCCCCTGCTCAATTGGATCGTAGATTGTCGGTCGCGGTCTGTGAATGATCTTCTTAACGACTTTCTGAACTTCAAAAGATTTAACCCCAAGGAGTTCTTTACTATCATTTGGCCTACCCTCAAGTCTAAGGACTTCGTCAAAGCCTTTTTCTGTAAGCATCCATTCTCGCTTGCCTGAAAGTTGAAGTGTGGCAGTCGGACGCGAGACGAAACCTGATTTGGCCAGAGAATCGGCGGCTCGAAATAAAAGCCTGTGCCATAGAAGAGAATGAACAGTTCTGTTTTCCTTTCGGTAAAGTCTTTCAAGCGTCGCGGATCGTTGTTCCTGATTAAGATTCAACTCATCGGCAATTTCATCAACTATATCCGCCCCAGTTGCAAATTCTCTTAGGACACCGCGGTAACGCAATAGTGCCTTTAGAATGCGAGTTTCTACGTCTGCCCTTTGAGGCATACGAAGGTCTTCGAGCATTTCGCCTTCATAGCTCATTTTACTAGTGAGGGTTCGTCGCTAACTCTTGATACATCTTGAAGCTTTTCTGTTTATTAAATTGAAGTAGGCGTTCCCAAGAGTCACGAAACCTGTTAGGCCATTTACCGGGATAGGAATTCTTTTTATGCCAAATGAATTCTTCCGTCCATAACCAACCCTTGCGTCCTCATTGCCATAATTAGTTCCATGACATACGTGCTTCGTTCGCCATCAACGACTTTTTCCTTAATATTCAATATGAAAGTTCCGTTGGGTTTGAGAACTCGCTTCAATTCCAATGATATACGAAGAAACCAGTCAACATATTCGCTTGGAGCTATTCCGCCATAGGTCGTTTTACGTTGGTCAGCGTAGGGAGGCGACGTGACAATCAAATCAACTGAATCATCCTCGATCTGTTTCAATTGTATCCGCGCATCGCCTAGAAGGATTCTGTTCATCATATCGTTTGATAATTCTATCAAATCAGAGCTAAAAACTGCTGAGTCTGCACGCCGTTCTTGTTTGAGAGAATCTCCTCGTAACATTGGTTGGCATGGTCGTCCCACGTCCATGTGTCGGTGAATGCTTGGGCCTGGGCGCGGTCTTCGGTGCCGATGTTGTTGTATATCTGGTTGTAGTTGCGTTTGGAATTGAACGGCGGATCGATATAACAAAGATCAACCGTCTCGTCGCGGATAAACTTCCGCATCACATCAAGATTGTCACCGTAATAGAGTTTGTTCATGGGATATACCGATGGAAATGTTAAGCAGGTGGTGTTTGCTCTTCTTTGAGCGCTCGCTTGAATATTTTTCCGGTGCCGCCGACGGGGAGGTTTTCGCGGAATTCTACATGGCGCGGGTATTTGTTGGCGGCGAATTGGGTTTTGCACCAAGCGATGAAATCGTCGGTAGAAAGTTCGTGATTTTGGTTTAGGACGAGGAAGGCCTTTACTTCTTCGCCGAGGCGTTCGTCGGGGACGCCGATGACGGCGCAGAGGCTGACGGCGGGGTGGGTGATTATTACTTCTTCGAGTTCGCGGGGATAGATGTTGTAGCCGCCGCGGAGGATCATGTCCTTTTTGCGGTCGACGATGGCGAGGTAGCTTTCGTCGTCAATGACGCCGATGTCGCCGGAGTGGAACCAGCCGTTGCGAAACGCTTCGGCGGTCGCCTCGGGGCGTTTGTAGTAGCCCTTCATGACGTTGGTGCCGCGAATGACGACCTCGCCGCGTTCGCCGGGCGCGACCTCGTTATCGTCGTCGTCAAAACACTTGACCTCGACGCCGAAGATCGCCTGGCCGACCGTGCCCGGTTTCGAGGGTTTTTCGAAATGATTAAATGTCGCGAGCGGCGACGTTTCGGAAAGGCCGTAGCCCTCCATTACGCGCACGCCGAAAACCTCCTGAAACTCACGCATGACCTCGACCGGCATCGGAGCTCCGCCGGATGTGCAGACCTTCATCGTCTCTTTGACGCGGCTGATGTCGTAGCCCGTTTCCTTTGCGTATTTGAGGAGTGCCCAGTACATCGTCGGCACGCCGACCCAGAAGTTTACGCGCTCGGCGACCATCGCGTCGAGCGTCGCTTTCGGGTCAAATCGCGGTAGCAAAACCACCTTATGCCCGGCGTACATCTGCGTGTTCATCTGCACGGTCTGGCCCGTCGTGTGAAATAGGGGCAGCGTGATCAGACACGTTTTTTGCTCATCGTCAGTAAAATCGAGCACCGGTAGATGGATCAAAAACGTCGTAGTGACGTTCGAATAAAGATTAAGATGCGTCAGCTCGGCGCCTTTTGGTTGGCCCGTCGTTCCCGAAGTATAGAGGATCGCGCACGTGTCGTCGGGCTGCGTCGGATAGATCGAGAATGTCTCGGGCCGGTCAAGGGTCAGCGCGGTCAGCGTCTGATGTTCCGTGAAAGGACTCGTCGCCAACAGATCCTTGGTCATCACGACCAGATGTTCGCAACCGGGAACCTGATCAAATGCTTCTTTGACGGTCTGAGCAAGTGGCAGTTCTGCCGTCCCTTCAAAGACAAACACGGCCTTCGCATCCGAATCGCTCAAATGATATGCGACCTCGCGGGGTTGGAAAAGCACGCTTAGCGGCACTACCGCCGCACCAGCCTTCAGAATGCCATAATAGACGATCGGGAAGAAGGGAAGATTTGGGCAACTCAACGCGACCTTGTCGCCGTGGCCGATCCCCATTTCAACGAGGGCATTCGCGACGCGATTAGATAACTTGTCGAGTTCGCCGTAAGTCAGCCGAACATTCTCCCAAATGATGGCTTCCTTTTGCGGAGCGAGCTTCGCGTGATGAGAGATCATCGACGCGAGATTTAAAGTTGTAGCCGAAGTCTGCATGAAAGTTCGCGCCCTTTTTAAAAACTGTGGTTTGAAAGATTCTAATTAAACCGCACGTTGCGTGTCAAAATTCATTTGCGTTGCGGAGGTGATCTCCGCCCCAAGTTGCTGGATCGAATGCTTTTGCCACACATCGCTGCGTTCGGGAAAGTCGGTGCGGAAATGGCCGCCGCGAGACTCTTCGCGCCAGAGGGCGGCGGTCGCGACAAGGCGGGCGAGCGTTACGAAATTGCGTGACGACGTGCTCAAATTGCCACCGGCGATCTGGTCGAATTCTTTCAGTGCTCTAACGAGCGAATCCCGTTCGCGAATGATGCCGACTCGGTCCCACATGATGCGTTTGACTCGTTTTTTGACGGCGGTTGAGAGCGATGATCTTTGATCTTCGATCTTTGATTTTTGATCTTCGGTTTTTGACTGACCACCGACCACTGACCACTGACCACTGTCGCTTGCCGCTGCCGCTCCGGCTCTGGCTCCGAACACCAAACCTTCGAGCAGGGAATTCGACGCGAGACGGTTGGCACCGTGAACGCCCGTACAGGTCACTTCGCCGGCCGCATAAAGGCCGGGCAGAGTGCTGCGGCCGTTGAGATCGGTGCGGATGCCGCCCATGCAGTAGTGCGACGCGGGCGACACCGGGAGCAGATCTTTTGCGATGTTGAGGCCGTAGGAACGGCAGACCTCGTAGATCTTGGGGAAGCGATGCTTAAGGAACTCCTCGTCCATCGCAGTCATGTCGAGATAGACCGTTCGCGTGCCCGTCCGACGCATTTCGGCGACGATCGAGCGGGAGACGATGTCACGCGGAGCGAGTTCGAGGCGTTCGTCATAGCGCGGCATGAAGCGTTCGCCGTATTTATTTTTGAGCTGTCCGCCCTCGCCGCGCATCGCTTCGGTCAGGAGAAATCGCGGTGCATTCTCAATGTTTAGTGCGGTCGGATGAAACTGCACAAATTCCATGTCCGCCATCTCAGCACCCGCAAAATAGGCCATCGCCATTCCGTCGCCGGTCGCAACCGGCGGGTTGGTCGTGTGCATATAAAGCTGGCCCGCTCCGCCCGTACACATGATCACAGCCTTGGCGAATATCTCACGCGGAGCACGCAATATCGGATCGAGAAACCGCACGCCGACACAGCGGCCATCATTAACGATCAGGCTCTCCGTATTGGCAAACGGAGTCAGATTTATCGTCTTTTCCTTACCCGCACGGGCGATCAAAGAGCGGACAAACTCGGCTCCGGTCGAGTCGCCATGAGCGTGCAGGATCCGCCGCCGCGAATGCGCCGCCTCCTGGCCCATGAGCAACCTGCCGCCTTCGCGGTCGAACTCAGTGCCCCAATCGATGAGTTGTTTGATGTAATTTGTCCCTTCGGTAACGAGTGTCTCGACCGCCGGTTCGTCGCACAAACCGGCACCCGCAACCAGCGTATCGTCCTCATGCAACTCCGCATTGTCATCCTCAGAAAGAACAACCGCCACACCGCCCTGAGCATATTCAGTGTTCGACTCACTCGCCTTGTCCTTGGTAAGAACCGTGACCCGTGCACCGCTCGACGCCAGCTCGATCGAAGAGCGCAAACCTGCAACGCCGCTACCGATAACGATAAAGTCTGTTTCGAGAGACATCTTCTGGAAATGTAGCAAATAAGTGCGGAAGTATCGAATCATTTCCTGTCAGAACCGCGAGCAATAGCGAGAGGGTTCCTCAATCGCAAAGATGAGCTATGGTCTATTAAGCTATCGTTTCTTCGAATTCGCGGTAGGTAAGTATTTTTGTATTTTCGAATTGCTTCACAACAAGCAAATCTGCATCGCCGGTTATGAGAAAATCGGCATTTCCGTCTTGGGCAAGAGCGAGCAAAAAGTTATCTTTCGGATCGCGGCATACATTTACATTTGTCTTTACTTCAATGATCTTGCCGAGTGCATCAAACAAACTCAACAATTCTTCTACGTCTTCGTTGGGAAAATATAATCTGAATTTTGGCCGTCTGGCTACTTCGATAAACTCTTCCAGCAATTCTTCGGAGAAAAGCAGAACCAGATCGTCGCGCGCAAGCAGTTCGTCAATCTTGCTCAGCCGCTTGGAAATAAGAAAGCTAATCCAGAGATTTGTGTCCAGAATTACTCGGATCATTCTGATTTGCGGGCGTATCTCTCTGCTCGAACCGATTCGACCTCCGCGGTTATCTCTTTGAGTGACGGGGCTTCACCTTCGTTCGAACGCATCTTTTTCAAAAGCCTCTTAAACAGCTTTTTTGGCTCCAGTGGTTGTACCGTTATCAGGTTCATATTCGCCAGATCATCAAGCAGTTTCTTTGCCCTCGGCTCGATTATTTCGATTTGATAGGTATCCATAAAAACCTCATTTTCCTGATTATTATAGCACAAAAACACAGCCCGGTTTGACGGAATACCGCAGGTCGGCGATGCTCAACTCGCCCGAGAAAGCGGCGAAAGGTAAAAAGGCTAGGCATATCTCGTCAAAGTTACTTGGGGCGGGCCACGAGACGAAAGCCAATGCTACGATGACGGAAAGACGGCACTTTCCCGTAGCGGTATGCCGACCGGGAGTTGAATGCGAAGTCGTCCCACGAACCGCCGCGGATGACCCGGACTTTTCCGCTGGGGGAACCGCTCGAAGCAAGCTCGATCGAAGCCCGCAACCCCGCTGCCGATGACGATAAAGTCTGTTTCAAGAGAGATTACTCAAACTCTATCAAAATCGGGATATCAAATGACCGCGGGCAAAACAAAACTCTGCGGCCCCCGCGATCTCTGCGTTCAAAATAAACGCAGGGATCGCGGAGGCCGCAGAGTTGATCG
>JANPDK010000146.1:0-12156 GCA_031431415.1 Acidobacteriota bacterium
AGGTGTGTTGGTCCTAATGGCGGGTCTCGGGAACATCCCGGGAGCATTTGGCATGGCCAATCCAAGACAGGCCGCTGGTTACCTGATATCGACCTTCTTCTTTATCATAGTCGGAGCGTGGCTTCTACACTCAGGGATTCGGCACAATCGAGATAAAGGCAAGGTGCTGGATTTATCCGATGACACTGAGGAGTAGATACAATAAGAGTGACCCGTATTCAATAGACGAAAGGCCGGACAGTGGCTTCCGGCCTCTTTTTTCCGAATGGTATTTCGTTACGCGGCTCTTTTACCGACGACAAGATTATTAGTCACTTTGAATGTTCCGGGGATACCGTTTGCGAGGATGTTGAGCAGGTTGCTGTCCGATTCCCGGTAAACGTAACCCTCGAGCGTGATTCGACCGTTTTCGACAATGATGCGAACGTCGGGATTGAGTTCGTGAAAATACTGTCCCGGCCCACGGGTCACAAATGCCCTGTAGGCGTCGCGACGGATTTGATTATCAAACGACCCCAGCGGAAGCTCGTCGATATTATTGACGACCTCGGTCACACCGGGAATGTCTTTTACTGCCCTCGCCGCTGCGCTTTTTGTGCCGAGCGTGATGACCTTACCATCTAGGACAACGGTGGATCCTCTGACCTCGACCGTGATGTTGTCAAACACGCCATAGTACGGTAAACCACGGAGCTTACTATACGCCTTCTGGGCGATGTTCGACGGCGACTGAACCGAATTTGAACCCGCGTTCTGGGCATTAATGCCAATAACCGAAACACCAAGAACTGCAACAATTGCGAATAAAAATGATCTTACTTTTCTCATAATATCTAGTTCCTCCAAATAGAAGTCACACGAGGATTAGACGATAATGGAAGCCGGTGAGGTGTCCGAAAATTTATGACAGTGTAAAGAATTGTTATGAGTTAGGGCGTCTGCCGGATCGCTTCGTAGAGTACGATCCCAACGCTGGTAGCCAGATTGAGGCTGCGGACGTTTTGATTCTGCATTGGGATTGTCAGGCATCGTTCCCGATTTTCGCTAAGCAGTGCTTCCGGCAATCCGCGTGTTTCGGGACCGAAGACGAGGCAGTCGTTTTTTTCAAATGCCCAGTCGGTGTATGGCCTTTTGGTCTTTGTCGTCAGATAGACGAATCGCGAATTCGGCAACGCCGCATAGAGATCGCTCATTTCAACGTGCCTGTTTAGCGCTACCTCGTCCCAGTAATCGAGCCCCGAACGCTTTAGCGTGCGGTCATCCATACGAAAACCGGTAACGCCGACGATGTGAAGATCGGTACGAGTTGCAGCACATAGCCGGGCGATGTTGCCGGTGTTTGGTGGAATCTCAGGTTCGAAAAGAGCGACGTGCATAAGAGTCGAGAGTAGTTAGTGGAGAGTGGAGAGTCAATGCGCACGCAGCAAGCATCTTTTCCCTTCGGAAATTCATCAATTCCAAGTGTGTCGCTGTGCCCGAGAAGTTAGTTTTGTGTTACAATCCGCTTTTTGATGATTTGGGCTGTCTAAGGAGAAGTAATTAGTGTTATTGCGTTTACGTACTCTATTTTTTGTTGGTTTAGTTGTTAGCATTTTTGCGGTCGCTGGTTTGGCTCAGGCCACGCCACGACCTACCGCGACCCCAAAGGCTACGCCTGTGCCCAAGGCTCCGAAGGTCGATCCGGCAAACCTCTCCGCCGAACAAGTCGCCGAAGCGACCATTGGATTCTACGGATTTCCAATGGGCCGGCAGCTTCTTGACCAGATTCGCAAGACTACATTCGAACGCGGTACCGCAAACATCACCAATGCCGAGGGTAAGGTTGACCGCGTACTGTATCAGCGTTTTATCATCCGCGGTAATACGTTGGCCAAGGAAAAAATTCGGCTCGATCAGGAGTTTCCGGCTGCAAGATATTCGTTGGTTTTTTCTGATGAAAAGATCTTTGGCGTATACAACAACACATTCTTTACGCCACGCGAAGATGCTCTGAAAGTTTTCGAGAATCAGATCGTCCGCGGTCTCGAGGCTCTGCTTAGATATAAAGAAAATGAATCAAAGATCGAGCTGGCCGCGAAAGAAAAGGTTATGGGGGTCGACTTCCACGTGATCGACGTTATCGACAAGCAGGGCCGAAAGACGCGATTCTACGTCAGTGCTAAGCAGTTCCGCGTAATGATGCTCACTTACGAAGACACCGGAGTCAAATACAAACGCAAATTTTACGACTACAACTACGCACAGGGCACACTTGTGCCATACCGCACCGTCCTTTGGGCCGACGGCAAGATCGTCGAGGAAACCGAGGTCGGAACGATAACATTCGGTCAAAAGGTCGATGAAGGCATGTTCGCCGCGGGTTAGATCTCACACCAAACTACTCTCGATAAGTAAAGGAAATGCAATTTTTGCAACTTACGCAGTGTCGTAATGTGCAAATGCATTGCTGTCCCCAAATATATTGCTTAGGAGAACAACAATGCATCACCCCAGAATTAACAGTACATTTCTATCCGTATGTCTCGTGCTCATCGCGGCGGCAGCCGCGATCGGCCAACAGGTCGAGCCGAGCTATGACCTCACTCTACAACTTGTCATCGGCTCGAATGAAGCCGGGATGAAAACCGATATGCCCGCGACGCTCGCACCAGTTTCGGCGCAGATCAAGAGTCGTTTTGGTTTTGCGAGCTATCGGCTGGCCAGCACATTTCTTGGCCGCGTTGCAAATAACGGCACGTTTACATACAAAAGTACGTCGAATATTTTCGGCCAAGAGACCGATCATCGCTCGCAGACGTTTCTCGAATGGTCCGTGTCGAGCCTTCGCGGTATGCCGACGGCAAAGGGTGGCAACGGTTTTCAGTCCGCTGCGTTTGTATTTGGTGCCCGCGTACCGGTCGTGACCGGCACGGTCGAGGACAAGAACGGCAAATCGATGCCCGTAACAAACTTTGAACAGATCGGCCTCACGCTCAACAAGATTGGCGTCGCCGAAAGCGTTCCGACGCTCATCGGCACGCTAAATCTTCCGGGAGCTAACGGCACGATCTTTTTGGTGATGACTGTTAAAGCGGTCGAGATGTAGTCACGAAAAGCTCCGGCCTACGCAAGTTGGGAGCTTTTTGGTTCTTTTGCAACAAACGCCCAGAAGGTGCGTGTTCAATAACGGCTCGAGGCTTTGTTTTTTAGACGGTTTTTTGGTCTAAATAGTATGAATGTATGGCGTTCGACATGGCAGGGAGTTTGGGTACGGAGGCGGAGCGTTCCTCTATGCCTGACGAGAAACTGTCCGATCACCAACTTATCGAAGCCACGAAGGCCGGCGACGAGGCTGCCTTTGGGGAGATAATGAACCGTTATCGCTCGCCGATAACGAATTATCTCTATAGATTTTTGAATGATTACGAAGAGGCGGTCGATCTGGCGCAGGAGACGTTTGTGCGTGTCTATTTTGCGATCGACAGGTACCACACGGGCTTTGCCTTTTCGACTTATATCTACAGAATTGCTACGAACCTTGCGATCAGCGAGATACGTCGGCGAAAGCGGCGAAAGTTGCTGTCACTGACCGGGTTGTTTCAGTCGGAGGACGACTCGCAGGTCGAGTTTCAACCGGCGGACACGCGGCCGATAGCGGATGCGGAGCTGGTGGATGACGAACGCAGCAAAATCATCGGCAAGGCAATCGCGGCTTTGCCTGAAAAATATCGGATACCGGTCGTCCTCAGAGACATTGACGGCCGCACTTACGAAGAGATCGCCGAGATCATGCAGCTCGGACTTGGCACGACAAAGTCGCGGATAAGCCGCGGACGCGGGCTCCTCAAGGAGAAGCTTCAGCACTACTTATAGATAAAGATGCTTAGAGAAGAGAAACGGTTACAAGATTTTGCAGACGCAGGCGAAGAAAATGTCGCGGCGATGTTGGGCACGCTAAAACGCGTGGATGCACCGGCGGATTTTGACTTCCGGGTTCGTGCACGTATCGCTCAGGGGCGTCCGGCGGAGAAACGCGTGTCGTGGTTCCCGGCATTTGCACGCGTTGCCGCTCCGGCACTGATGCTCGCGGCGGTCGGCGGATATTTTGGCTACAACGCGCTTTATAGCACGGGAACCGTCAACGTACCTGTAGTCGCTGATGCAGGGCCGGTTGCTCCCGCTCCGGTTGTGGTTGCGACATCGAATGAAATCGCTCCGGCTCCGGCAGCGACGACTGAGGTCGCTGTCAGACCGCCAGTCAATACGGAAGAGACTGTAGCCGGGACGCCGAAGAAAGACACCACGACCGTGGCTAAGAAACCCGAAACTCCGGAAGGCGGGTCGGTCGATATGGCTCTTCGCGAGACGAATACGTTATCGACACGGCCCGGAAATGTTGTGAACACAGGCAATTCGAGCCCTGTAATTCCTACTTCGACGCTTTCGGTTCGTGAGGTGTTTAGTGCGATGGGAATTCGAGCGAGTTTCTCGGGAACAGGTTGGCGAGTAAGCTCAGTCAGCGGTCGTGCGGCGGCGGCGGGGCTCAAAACCGGTGACATCATTGAGACCGTTAACGGCAGATCGGTCGGCGCTAATATAGTTTTCGACGAGAAATTCTTGGGCAGCATTCTCCGCGTAAAGCGTGATGGCGCTAGTATTCAGATCTCGCTTTGATTTCCTTAGTGAACTTTGTGTCTTACCTCTGTGCCTTTGTGATAATGGTTTTAAGATCTTAATCACAAAGGCACTAAGTGAAGACACAAAGGACACAGAGAAGAATTCAATTCTTCCTAACAGTTCGCGGCAGTAGGAACAATCCAAGCAAAAACAACACCAGGGTAAAAAACTGAATATAGCCCGTTCCGGCTGAGTATCGCGGGATGTCGAGAAGCCATGTGAAGGCTTCCTGTGTCGGGTTTTGTAGGATTCGCTCGATCCAACTGCCTGAAGTTTCGGGCGTGAGATTGGCGAGGAAAAGCCATCTGACGGCGAATGCCATGGCGAAGAGAGCGGCCATGCTGCGGAGCAGGCGTTTCGGGTCGAATTCGGCGAACAGGTTGTTCCATAACGTCCAGAAAAAGCAGAAGCCGACGATCCAAAACGGCAAGCCTTGTTCGGGCAGGAGGCTGTTGTAAAGCTGGACCAAAGCAGTAAAAAGCGTCAGCAGAACGGTGGCATTCGCTGCATTTCGCAGGCCTGAGTTCTCACCAGCCAGCCAACCAACGACCGCGATCATCCCCGACCTCACAAACAAAACCAACGTCACCGCCGCAAAAACTAGACAGATGAGCGCCGGTTTCAGAAAGAGAAACGCATTGTCTGCCGAACTGAGCCGTAGGCCGCCGAGCAATGTAACGGCGAGGAATATTGCCGGTAGAACGATATAAATGACAGACGGAGAAGGCCCGATGCCTCGTTCGAGAACAGCAAGGTCGGTTAGTATTTCAGATTTTTCTAAAGCCTCATTCATCGGGTTTTTCACTTTCGACTACTCACTTATTGACTAACCACTGAGGGTTTTTTTCTAACAGTTAATAGTGGACAGTTGATAGTGGATAGTTATTTTCGTTCCTTCGTCAGTTTCATCGGGTTAAAATCTGACACAGCTAGTTTAAGGCCTTCTTCGAGTTCGTGTTTCAGTTCCGCCGGCGTTTTAATTTGTAGATTGGCGTCCGCGGAACGGAAATTCGCATCGACGCGGTTCATTGTTTCGAGGCCGGATTGAAACAACGCGTCGTCATTCGACACGCGGCCCCAGCCTTGGCGGTAGTAGCTGTAGGCGGTGTAGAACTGAGTTGCGGCATCGCGTTTCTCCGGGTCGCCACGCTCGAAAGCGGCCCGGGCGGCTACAAATTGATCTTGCCTGAAAGCTGCCACGCCAGCGTCAAACTCTATCTTGTTCACCTCATACGTACCGATCGCGACCGAGCCTTTGGTTGCTACCTCGGCGAGGGAACGCGGCTGTGACCAATACAGAAAAGCAATGAAACTGAGTCCGAGTGCTACGACCGCGATGCCTAGAATCTGGATATGCTTTTCTTTCATTGCTATAATTGCCGGACACTTAGAATACACCGTTTCTCTGATGCCATCTATATGAAAAAAATCGCTCTATTTATCACGCTGGCCGCAATTTGTCTGAACTCGTCGATCATCACTTTTGCCCAAAACGGTGCCGCCGATCTCGTTATTACGAACGCGAACATCCGCACGATGGATGCCAAACGAACGGTCGCACTAGCAATGGCTGTGATCGGGCGAAAGATCAAGGCCGTTGGTTCGGACGCTGATGTTAAGCCTTGGATCGGACCGAATACCAAGGTAATTGATGCTGGCGGCAAGACTATAATTCCAGGCTTTAACGACGCACATGTCCATTTTATGGAGACGGGGCAGCAGCTTTCGTCGGTCGATCTGAGGAGCGCAGCGACCCAAGCGGAATTTGTGCAGCGAATCAGGGATTTTGCCGCTAAACAACCAAAAGGACGTTGGATACTCGGCGGCAAATGGGACCACGAAAATTGGAAGCCGAACAATTTGCCCACCGCCGCGATGATCGATGCCGCAACTCCGGATAATCCTGTCATGATCGATCGGCTCGATGGGCACATGGCTTTGGCGAATTCACTCGCGATGCGTCTTGCAAAGGTCGACAAAGACACGAAAGACGTCGATGGCGGGCTCATCGTTCGCGATGCGGCTGGCAATCCGACCGGGGTTTTCAAAGACGCGGCTATGAATTACATCAATCGTGTAATTCCAAACCCGTCATGGGAAGAGCGTCTCGATGCTGCTCAAGCCGCGACCGACCACGCCGCGAGTCTCGGCGTTACGAGTGTGCAGGATATGTCTGCGGGAACGGATGTCGGCGTTTATCAGGAACTCGCACGGCAAGGCAAGCTGAAAACACGAGTCTATGCGTGTTCGCCCCTCGCCGACTACAAGCGCTGGGCGAATACCGGCATTCGAGCCGGCTTTGGCGACGACATGATCCGTGTCGGATGTCTCAAAGGCTATGCCGACGGCAGCCTCGGGTCTACGACAGCCTGGCTATTCGAACCTTATTTGGATGACCCGAAGACGGTCGGACTCGCCGGTGATGAGATCCCGAAGACGCCTGAATACGTTCTTGCGGCGGACAAGGCCGGTTTGCAGGTCAATATCCACGCCATCGGTGACCGTGCGAATGCGACAATTTTGGATATTTACGAAAGAACGGCACAGGCCAACGGGCCACGCGACCGCCGTTTCCGCATCGAACATGCGCAGCATCTGCGGCAGGAAGATATCAAACGATTTGGCAGCCAAAAAGTCACTGCCTCGATGCAGCCGTTTCACATAATAGACGACGGGCGCTGGGCTTGGAAACGCCTCGACGAAAAGCGTATTAAGGGAACTTACGCTTTTCGAACCCTGTTAGACACCGGAGCTGTTCTTGCCTTCGGCTCAGATTCACCGGTCGCCCCGCTCAATCCGATCTGGGGTGTCTATGCGGCGGTTACCCGCCGAACGCTCGACGACAAGAATCCTAACGGCTGGATACCGGAGCAAAAGATCACGGTCGACGAAACGATCCGTGCATTCACCTGGGGCTCGGCATACGCTGAATTTCAGGACGCCTGGAAAGGAACTCTAGAACCGGGAATGCTTGCGGATTTTGTGGTGCTGTCGGGTGATATTTTTGTGATCGAGCCAGCGAAGATCCGCGACGTCAAGGTACTTAAGACCGTCGTGGATGGCAAGGTCGTTTTTGAAGCCAAGTGACAAGCGGACAAAGAATAATGACGGAACATTCCGGTGATCGTCGGAGACAGGATGGCCTATGAAAAGAGCAGTATTTAGACAAGCGTGTTTGACCGTTGCCACGATTGCAGCGTTTGTTGCATTTGGCGCGGCCACAACTTTCGGACAGCAACGTGAAGTTTGGCAGTCGATAGTTAATAGGGGTGCCGAGTTCGCCGCGCATATTCCGCCGGATATGATCGTGATAAACGAAGACAATGACTATCCGCGACTTATTCTATCGTCTCAGGAAGTGAGGCTAGATATTACTGTGAGACCTAATTTGGGCAAAAAGGATGCCGCACTTATCTCTCCGACAAAGAGTTCCGTTGACAGCAAAATAACTACATTTGAGCTTGGTGATGTTTTCGGTCGAGTAAATATCAGCGAACGCCCCAATCGTGTCGCAACTGTTATCAATGCTTCGTCTGCGAAGAAGGTCTATTTCGTGGCCGCATACGCGAGGATCAAAGATCATCCGAAAGTTATGCGGTTCTTAGCGTCCCTGAAATTTGGTGGCAAAGCTCTCTTCACGATCCCAAATATCGAGAGCGAACCGGCCAGCAAAGGAACTGAGATCGAAGACCTCAAGAGTAGCGAGATCGTTCGTGAATTCCTGAAAAAGCCCGTAAATAATAAGGCGGAGATACGGTTTGAATCCCTCGACCCCGCCGTGCCGTCGGCTTTTGGTGCGAATGCCGAAGCCAGAGAGTCGGATCCGAACGAGACTCGCAGCCTTATAGTTCTGCGGGTTCCAAAGCCCGCCTATTCGCCCCTGAACTCGTCGCGAGTAAGCGGATCGGTTGCGGTTCAAGTGACGATGTTAGCCACGGGACAGATCGGGTTGGTCGTTGCTGATCCGAAACTGGATCGAGGCCTCGCAGAAAACGCCGCAGACGCAGCAAAGCAGATCAAATTTATACCGGCCACCGTAGATGGCAAACCTGTGGATGTGCAGCGTAAATTCGTTTATTCATTTTATTCCCGATAGCATCAAGACCGAAGCGTTTGTTAGAATAGGTTGGTTAACAGGAGATCATGATGAAGTTTGTTATTACGTTTACAGTACTGATGTTCGCGTTCACATTCTCGGCCTTTGGCCAGATGGACGAGGGCATGGGAAAGACAAAGCCGACCGAGGCTGATAAGACGGCGGCGATCCCATCGGACAGCTATATGAAACGCGGTGCCGCGATCAGCGGTGCGAAGAAAGTCTCTTTGAATAAGGTGCTCGCCGATCCGTCGAAGTTTACGGGCAAGACCGTGCTTGTTGAGGGCGTCGTTGTTCGTTCGTGCAAGACCGAAGGTTGTTGGGCCGAGGTTGCTCAAGATAAAGACAGCAAGAGCGTTCGCGTCAAGATGAAGGGCCACTCGTTCTTCATCCCGCTTCAGAGCGCCGGAGCCAAGGCTCGTGTTCAGGGAACGGTCGAGGTCAAAACGCTTAGCAAAGAGCAAGTCGACCACATGATCGAAGAAGACGGCGCAAAATTCCCGAATCGCAAAGCTGACGGAACCGTGACCGAGGTATCGTTTGAAGCGACCGGGATCGAACTAAGGAAACCATTGAAATAGTTTCAGGTTTGAATGGTTGAAATAAAGGCTCAGTTTCGCAGGAAACTGAGCCTTTATCTTTGGGAAGAATGAGATCTAGAACCTAAATCTCAAGCCAAGTTGTGCCTGACGGGGTTCGCCGAATCCGGCCGACACCGTTCCGTCAAAGTTGAATGTCAACGGCCGCGGCAAGCTTTTCAGGTTACGGCTGTTGGTCAGGTTAAAGGCCTCGAAGATCGGTTCGAGCGAGATCGTCTCGGTAAACTTAAAGACCTTTGAAATACGAACATCGAGCGTAAAAAACTCGTTGGTGAGCCTTTGGGTATTACGCTGGGTGATGTTCGGGAATGTTCCGCGGTTCGTTGCCGAGATCGGCTGGGCAGAGCGGTATTGGATGATCGGCGACAGATTGATCTCATAAGGCAGGATGAAGGTCGCGAACGCATTGAAACGATGCCGCTGATCGCGATCCGAGTAGCCGTATTCAGGCGTCAGATTTCGCGGATCGACGTAGCGGAATGTGAATGGGTCGCGTTCGTTATCGTCGTCTGACTTATCGACCGACAACAGGTAGTTGACTTGGAATTGATAGCGATCGGCAAATCGTTTGTTCAGCGTGAATGTCATTCCTTGAAACAGCGACTTGGCCGAGCTTTCAGTCGATCTGATCTCGCCAACGCCCGAGCCATTCGCACGTTCAAAAATGGCGACGCCATTGTAAAGACGGGCGTCATTGCGATTTACAAATCGGGTCAACCGCGTCGAATGAGCGTAGTTGTATGCGAGCATAAGGCTCAGATTCTTATAGATCTCGCGTTCGACACTGGCGCTGTATTGAACGGTTCGAGGATTTTTGAAATTTCTCTCAAAAACCGCAATCCCCGGATTGAATGCGGCAAATCCCGTTGTCGGAAGTATTCCGGGAAAAACGGGGCATCCCGGCGTAACGAATTGGCAAAAACTGCCATCGCGATAAATATTTCCGGCTATCGTACCGTCGGTATTTCTCGGGCCCGCGACCACAAGGCCTGGAATACGCGCGTAGTAAATACCGGCTCCGAATCTGACGGCGGTCTTGCCATCGCTGCCAGGTGACCATGATAAGGCGACACGCGGCGAGTAACCGTCCGTTGCGTCCGGGATCGAACCGCTGGACGGGAAGCGCGGGTCAGTAACGAATTGGCCAAAGCGTGTCTGAGCAGTCGGCGTTATCGGGTCAGGCTGATACTGAGCTTCCCAACGAAAGCCGAGGTTTAGCGTTACATTCGAACGTAACTTCCAATTGTCCTGAACATACAGTCCCGGTTCGACAGTCGAATAGGCCTGTGTTCCGGCTTGTTCTACGGTTCGATTACCTATCGGCGCAAACTGTAGGTAAAGAGACAAACCGGCCGCGCTGACGCCATTGATGTAGTTCTGAAAGCCCGTGATCGCAGCGGCGATAGTCGGCGCGGCGAATATGTATCTGCCGCGGGCAAACCCGATGAAGGTCTGCGAAACTTTCGTTCGATTATAGTCAAAACCGAGCTTTATGTTGTGATTGCCGCGGATGACCGTGAAGTTGTCGGTAAATTGAAGGCGAACGTCATCCGACGGCACCGGCAGAAAGAATGGCCGGCCAAAGCGATACGAGATCGTTCCGTCAAACGTGCCGATCGTCGTATCCGGCAGGTCGGGGCCGTCATAAAATCGCGGACGGTTTTCTTTTGCCCACTGGAATCGAAATTCGTTGAGTAGATTTGACGATAGGCTTGAGACAAGCTGTCCGATGAACGAATTTGAATTATCGGTCTCGCGTCCGTTTGCGCTTCTGCCCCAGGTCGGGACGTCAAAGGTTCCGTTGACCTGCTCGGCACGGCTGTAATTGTGCCGCATGGTCAACTGATTGGCTTTGTTGATCTGCACATCAACTTTTGCCAGGAGCACGTCGGCGATATTTGTGCGTTGGATAATGCCTTGCTCGTTTGGTGAGTTAAACCGAGTTGCGAAGAGGCTGGAAAGCGTAGGGTTGATCGAGTTTGGCTTGTTGCTTTTTCCGTCGTTGCGCTCATAGGCAAAGAAGAAAAATGCTTTGTCCTTCTTGATCGGGCCACCCACATTTCCGCCGAACTGATAATTTCTGCCGGCCTCAGTCGGTAAGTTTGCGGCGACCGCATCAGGGTTCTGACCCGAAAGGCCCTGGTTCCGAAAGAAAATAAAAGCTGATCCGTTTAGCGTGTTTGTGCCTGATTTCGTGACGGCGTTAATAAATCCGCCCGAACTGCGGCCAAATTCGGCCGACGCACCGACCGGCACGACCTGAAACTCCTTTACCGATTCAAGACTGATAGTAAAGGCAGGACGCTGTCCGCCGCGTTGTTCGCCAAAGAACGGATTGTTAGCATCGGCCCCGTCGATCGAGACGTTATTTTGAATACCCTTCTGACCGTTGATCGTGATCTCGTCGCCATCCGGGCCCTGGACGATCGAAACGCCTGGAGTTAGCTGCGCAAAACGCGAAAAGTCGCGCCGATTGATCGGCAGATTCTGCACCGCACGATCATTGATCTGAGTCGAAAGCTCGGTCCTGCCGGTCTCGACACTTTCGGCTTCCGATGAGACATCGACTGAAACGACCGCACCGCCGACCTTCAGCTCGATCCTAAACGATTGCGTTTGACCGATCGTTACGGCGACGTTATCGAGCACCGAGTTAGTAAAGCCAGAGGCGCTTGTGGTAACACGGTAGCGGCCCAGCGGAAGCAACGGGGCGCTAAACAATCCATCACTGTTTGAGGTTAACGTCCTCTCGAAACCTGTTTCGAGGTTTTTTACGTTTACCGATGCTCCAGCGATGGACGCACC
>JANPDK010000147.1:0-16839 GCA_031431415.1 Acidobacteriota bacterium
CGATGACGCCACCGGCGACATGGCAACAACACGGCCGCAGCGAGAAATGGATCCAGCAGCGGATGATGGGCCAGGAGACCCGCAATAAGCTAACCGACTATTGGCGAGACCATGAGATCAAGGAAGGCGAAGAATTTGCCATTCTCACCAACATCATACATCAGGAATGGAGCGATCTGACGGTCAAGGAACACAAACGGGTCAAGGGACTGAAAACGCAAAACCTTCGTGACCACATGAGCGAAGCTGAGCTGATCTTTACTGCTTTAGCGGAACTATCTACGCGGCACATCGCCGAAGCCGAGAACGCTACAGGACTCGACGAAAACAAGTCGGCTTCGAAAAAAGGCGGTGGCATTGCCAAAAAAGCCCGACGCGAACTCGAAGGCCGAACAGGAAAAAGCGTTGTTACGGGCCAAAATTTTCTTCCGCCCAAGAATTAGGAGCGACGAATTCCCCGCTAAACTCTGACGGAACTCTCTAACCTCATGATCTCCAGTCAATATTTGATCGACATTACGCTCAATCGCTCAGATATTGCGTCGTTTGACGAGTACCCATTCAATCTCAACGCTCTGCGAAATTTTGACCGCCTCAAACTCCATCCCAAGGTCACCTACTTCATCGGCGAGAACGGCACCGGCAAATCGACCCTGCTTGAGGCGATCGCGGTCGCCTTGGGCTTTAATCCGGAGGGCGGGACCAAGAATTTCAATTTCGAGACACACGAAAACGATTATCCGCTTTCTCGCGTTCTTCGCGTAAGCCGGGGCGCAACGTGGCCGCGTGACGGCTTCTTTCTCAGGGCCGAAAGCTTCTTTAACGTCGCCACGGAAATAGATAACCTCGATCTAACCGGCTGGTACGGCGGGAAATCACTTCATGAACAATCTCACGGCGAATCTTTTCTAACCCTGATGACCACAAGGTTTCGCGGAGACGGCGTATACATCCTGGACGAGCCCGAGGCCGCACTTTCGCCGCAGCGGCAGCTCGCTATACTGTCTCGCATCCATGATCTTGTACGAGACAGTTCTCAATTTATCATCGCTACGCACTCGCCGATCCTGATGGCCTATCCGGACTCAACGATCTACGAATGCACCGCCAATGGCATAATCGAAACCTCCTACGAAGAAACCGAACACTTTCAGGTAACCCGTGACTTTCTGATGAACCGTGAGAGAATGTTGAAAATACTGTTGGACGACGGAAACGACTGACACATGCTGATCAAGCGACGAATAAACAGGAAAATGTCGCGAATAAGATGGGTTTTACCTTAGATTTTATTCGTGGCAAAACTTCTTTATGCTTCTGATAGATTCAAGTTTATGAAAATCGAGATTCAATCAAATTTCACACCGTCAAAAATAGTCTGCATCGGCCGGAACTATGCCGCTCATGCTGCCGAACATGGAAACGACGTGCCGACAGAGCCGATGATTTTCTTAAAGGCTCCGTCTGCGCTTATTCACGATAACGACGCGATCGTGATCCCGCCACAGTCGGTTCAGGTTGAACATGAATCTGAACTTGGCATCGTTATCTCTAAGACCTGTAAGAACTTAGCAGATGATGCTAAAGTATCAGATTATGTTCTCGGATATACTTGCGTAAACGATGTGACCGCCCGCGATCTGCAGCGAACGGACGGGCAGTTTGCGCGTGCAAAGTCATTTGATACGTTCTGCCCGATCGGCCCGCATATTGAGACCAAGCTTGATTGGGAAGATATTCGCGTCGTTTGTCGCGTTAATGGTGTCGTAAAACAGGACGGACGAACCTCGCAGATGGTCTTCCCGGTCGACTTTCTGATACGATATGTCTCAAACATGATGACCCTCAATCCCGGCGACCTGATCGCCACCGGAACGCCTAGCGGAGTCTCGAAAATGAACCCCGGCGATGTGTGTGAAGTCGAAATTGAAGGAATCGGCGTGCTGACAAATAGCGTTACGTAAGGCAAAGTCCGCAAAGAAAGAAGAAGATCTTAGTCACGAATTACACGAATAACACTAATAGGAAATTGAACAAATTCGTGTTATTCGTGTAATTCGTGGCAAAAAAAGACCTACTGACAACCAAACATTATTATTATGAAATTCTTCATAGACACAGCAAATCTGGACGAGATCAAAGAGGCTAATGAGCTTGGAATGATCGATGGCGTGACGACTAACCCTTCGCTGGTCGCGAAGGAAGGCGACGTTGATTTTAAGGAGCATATTGCCAAGATCTGCGCGATCGTCGAGGGCGACGTTTCGGCAGAGGTGACGGCACTTGATACCGAAGGAATGCTCCGCGAAGGCCGCGAATTGGCCAAGATCGCCGACAATGTCGTTATCAAAGTTCCACTGACGCTTGACGGCCTAAAGGCCTGTCGCACTTTCCGTGCCGAGGGCACAAAGGTTAATGTCACGCTCTGTTTCTCCGCCGCACAGGCCCTTTTGGCTGCGAAGGCTGGAGCATCGTACATCTCGCCCTTTATCGGACGCCTCGACGACATTGCACAGGACGGAATAGTCCTGATCCGCGATATTGTGCAGATATACGACAATTACGGGTTCGCGACCGAGCTTTTAGCCGCGTCGATACGACATCCGATGCACATTGTGGACTGTGCTCTCGCCGGTGCGGATGTTGCGACGATTCCCTTTAAGGTAATCACGCAGCTCGTAAAACATCCTCTGACCGATAAAGGATTAGAAGGCTTTTTGACCGATTGGAAGAAGAGCGGAAGGAGTTAATAACTAACAACTAAAAGTGAAAAACCAAGAGAGAAAGGCAAAGAATCGGGGATTTGATTCTTGGCTTTTCACTCTTAGTTTTCAGTTGTTAGTTATTCGCTAGTAGAGCCTCAAGCTCGCTGTGCAACGCCGCTGCGTTCGGGTCGCGTTCCAGGGCGAACTGATATTTCGCCTTAAAATACTCGTCCGGCTCGGTCATCGCGACCAATTCCCTCACCGTCACCAGATTTGCGTCGATCATATCAGTCGGTATGCCGTCCTTTGCCGCAAACATCTCGTCGATCTCGACGATCAGCATAGAAAACTTTCGTAAGTAAGAGAGATCTTGGTAGTCCAGCAAGAGGTTCAGGAACTCCGTGGCCGTCTGCGGACCGTGGATGCCCTCGTACATTTCCCGTTCCAGATCGACCATCGATTTGTGAAGTTTTAGCAGCAAATTACGTGCATTCTTAAGCAATTCTGCGTTTGCCATAAATTAATCTTAGCCTACTTTGCTTAAAACACATATCGTGCTAACTTTTGATTATTAGCAGGCTAATCGTATTTAATTAGCCTGCTAATAATAGATTATCAGCGGGCTAATAAATTCTAATTAGCCGTGCAAGTGTTTGCTTAAAGCATTGTACAAAAACGACTTATGCAGAAAGAACCATTAGTTTTTGAAGAGCTGGTGAGCTTTGAATTGTCCCGAACCGGGACGGCATTTCGCAATTCCCTCGAACGGCAAATGAAAAAACTCAAGCTTCACACGGGCCAGATCGCTGTGCTGCGCGAGCTGTGGGAAAAGGATGGCCTGAAGCAGGTCGACATCGCGGGGCGGCTAAATCTGTCTGCCCCGACCGTCAACAAGATCGTCCTCGGGCTGATCAAGATGAATCACGTAGTTCGCGAGCGCATCGACAACGATGCCCGCTCAACTCGCATTTTTCTGACGGCAAAAGGTGCCTCCTATAAGGAAACGGTCGAAGATCAATGGAGCGACCTGGAAACCACTTGCCGCTCTGCGATCACCGAGGCGGAAAAGTATATGTTGATTGATATGCTTGCCCGCATTCGTGCAAAATTGACCGGTATCGAGATCGTGCAGGTAGATTGATGCAGGGCCGTGAGATCACCATCAACGCTCGTAAATACGACGGTTCTCTCCGTCGCCAATGGATCGCGGGCGTTGTGAGCCAGACCGAAGAACTGACGATTGCGATTGGTAGATTCGAATTCGACGTAGAACACAGCGACCTCGGGCTGATAAAACAAGGCACCGTCTCGTTCGAACACTTTTGGCCAGATCGCTGGTACAACATCTTCCGCTTTCACGAGCCCGACGGCTCGCTTCGAAATTACTACTGCAATGTCGCGATGCCACCGACTTTGACGGACGAAAGCCTGGATTTCGTCGATCTGGACATAGATGTCGTGGTTTGGCCTGATGGACGGGTAGAGGTTCTTGATCGCGATGAGTTTGAGGTAAATGCGGTTAAATTTGGTTACCCGGAAGCCGTTATCGCCGCGGCAGAGCTTAGTTTGGCGGGGATAATAGATATCGTCGGTTCCGGGCAACTTCCCTAAATCTTCACGCAACTTTTATCGATTGACGGACGTGTTACTCTTGTTCAAATACATTTCATCGGAGGTAAATATGAAATTGCGTTTCCCGTTCGCGTTTTCCTTGCTCATCGGCTCCTGCATATTCTCTTTTGGACAGAATCCACAGCAGAATCCGCAGTATTATGCTCCTGACCCGATGGCGTCGATATCGGTCGAGGTGACCAAAATGTCGGCTTCGGTAACTGAGCTTGTCAAACAAATGAAATCGTTCGTCGACAAATTCCAAAAGGTTGGAGGTGAGATATCATTTGACGAAAAGCAGAAAAGGCTGATTCTCGCGATGGAGACATTGACCAGAGCGGAAGCCCGGCTCGCAACATTGCAAAAATTTCAGATCGACCTTACGGAAAAGCTGAACGAAACTCGAAATAAACTAGCCCAGGTCGAGCTCGATCTCAGGCCGCCGAGTGTCGAACGCAGCGTGACCTTTTCAGGCACTACGCAAACCGAAGAGATCCGAGAGAACAGGCGAACCAGACTCACCGCAGAACAACGGAGTCTCTCGCAATTGGCTCAGCAGATCTCGAGCAATCTGTCCGAAACAAATGATGCGGTGCGTGACGCTCAGCAAATGGTTTATCGCCTGCGGCGACAATATCTGCCGCAAATCGAAAAGGAGTTGTTTGATCAGTAGTTATCTAGGCTGGATACGCAGCATATAGCTGCAAATATTTAGCGGGACGCCGACTGTTACGGTTATTCGCTGGCCAGCGGGAAGTTCGTAGTTGTTTATCGCGGCGGGATTTTTGCCTTCGTTGACCGCCCAGAAATTCCCTGCTCCGTCGGTTGCAAGCGTCAGATGCCTGCGGCTGACCTCGACGTCACCGGCGAGCGGAATATCGACTGGTTTAGATTTCGAGCCGCGACCGATGATGATCTCTTTCTTATATATAGGCAAAACAGTCTGGCGAACGCCTCCACGCCACACTTCCAATTTATAGATCTCTGCCAGACGCGAGCCAACATGCGTCATTTCCTCGCCATCCTCTGGCGGGATCGGCACAGCCTGTAGTATCTGCGGAGAAGTCACAGGGACGGACGGAAACGCAGCAGGTCGGTTCGCGGGCACCTTGGCGATCGGGTTTGTAGAATAGACAGGCGGAGGTTGGGCCGCGGCAACCGGCGGCAGATCTTTTGGCCTGGAGAGAACTCCGGTCTTATTCCCTGACGAATCTTCCCAGCCGTGCTGCACACGAATCTCGCCTTTCTCTAACGTGCCGTCGATCCGCAACTCGATCACAAACGAGCGCGTCTCAAGCTTTTTCCGTCCGGCGATCTCCTTCGCACGCTCAGCGAGGATATGATAAAGCCCTTGTTCGAGCCCGCGACGTTTGGCTCCCTGCCATTCTTTATCGTCCTCGCTTGAGAGAAAAATGGTGTATTCGCTCGGGATGATGGTCGTGCCCTGCGGCAGCGGGACCATCTCGCTCTGCATCACGCCCTCGACCTCGCGGGCGATCTTGACGATGAATTCCTCGGCCTTACTGCGCGGCTTGATCTGCGCGTCGCGCGCAGCCTGTTCGAGAACAAGCTCCGACGTCTCACCGTCGATCCAGCGTCTGACTTTGTCTAATATGCTCAAATGATTTCCTACTCTTCTTCGTGTTCTCTGTGTCTTTACCTCTGTGCCTTTGTGATAATTGCTTTAGATCCTTATCACAAAGGCACAAAGTGATGACACAAAGGACACCGAGTTAGTTTGACGTAAATTCCAGGTACTTACCGTTTATCCAACCGCGTTTCGCATTGGCGGCAACCGGACGAACTCTTCCCTGTTCTACAACATCAACTTGATACCAATTATCGCGCGAATTTACAATCTTGACCTTCGAATTTTTCGTCACCAGGCCGATCGGCTCGTTTTCGGTATTTGGCGAAGGCCGCAGATAAATGTCGGTACTCGCAACCGCGTTGTCTTGTCTGAAATAGCTGCCGACGTCGGGCAGAAATCCGCGGCCACGCATATAGCTCGCCGTGCCGTAAAGAGCACCGGTAAAAAGTATGACAGATACCGCAAAAACGGCTAGCCGACGCAGACGGCTTTTCCTTGGCTTTTGGTTAACTGGAACTGCGATCGGCTCCGCTGTTTTCCCCTGCGCTACTCCCGCTCCGGCCGCCGCCACTGGCGGCGTGTACGCCGGACGCGTGTAGATCGGCGGCGGCAATTCGCCGGTCGGTTTAAACTGCGGCATTGCCGGTGCGATTGGCGTATAACCGCGTGAAACATGCGGCTGTGGAATCGCGGCCTTCGTCCGCATTAAGGTGCCGTATTCACCATCCGCCGCGATCTCGCGAACACCAGCCAGATCGCCCCAAAATTCCTCGACCGACTGATGCCTTTGCGAGGGCGACTCGCTGGTCGCTCTCGCGATCACTCGCGTCAATTCATCAGCCCATTCTTCATCGCGAACAGATTCGGGCATCGCATCGATCACCTCATTCGCAAATGCCCTCGGCGTCTCGCCGGTCAGCAAAGTGTACGCAGTCTTCGCCAGCGAATAAATGTCCGCAGCGGGTGTGAGGCGTTCCGTGCCAATGCGGCCCGCGTTCAAAGGGCTGTGCTCAGGCGGGGCGTAGATGTTGGTGCCGACACGCGTGATCGGCGAATCGGCGATCGAAAATCTTGCAACTCCGAAATCCGCGATCTTCGCCGTCGAATGATCGGCCGTTAGCAGAATATTCTGCGGCTTGATATCGCGGTGAATGATACCGTGGCGATGAGCGTGGCCGAGGCCCGCACACACTTGTTCTATATAGTTGATCGCCATCTGGAGCGATAGGCGTTCGCGGCGCATCATCATCTGCAGATCGCCGCCGGCGAGATATTCGAGAACGAGATAGTGAAAGACCATACCTTTCAGGTCACGAGCCGTCCCGTGGCCGATGCGGCTGATGATATTAGGATGTCGAACGCGGTCGATCGCGACGGCTTCGTTCTGAAAATTCTCGACCAGAGTTCGCTCAAGATCGGCGTCGAGATCGTCCTGGATAAAGTCGTTGAGGGCCTTTACAACGACCTGCGTGTGAGTCGAATGCGGCGAAGCAAGCGTGTCCTTCGCCAAAAATATCTCCGAGTAACTCCCACGCCCGAGAGCCTCAATTACGTCGTACCGCTTATCGAGCCGGCAATTGTTAAGCGATAACTCTCTCATCTATTAAAGACAGCCAAAATCGGCACAAAATTCCCTAGACTCAAATACGATATCACAAAGCGGAAGTTCGAAAAACGATGAGAAAACCAACCGCGCACCGCTACGAACGCGAGCAAATTCCCCGCCCATCGGAGCGATCCATGCAAATTTCTATTGTTATATGTGCGCTACCATACAAACAACGCTTTTCGGCTGAGGCAAACTGTTTCAAGTCTCAGCCATCCGGTCCAATTATATGTATTTGATAATTACTCGTTAGTGCGATCGGATGGCTGGGATTTTTTTGAGGGGACTCTCCTGTCATGCGTTTTTTTTAGTTTTTGCTTTTGGAATTTATGTCCAGAGTTCTTTTACTGTTAGCTATGCTAACTGCGGCTGTCGCCGTTTCGGCACAGACAAAGTTGGTTGATGCGTATCCGATATATTACAGCCAGACCGATGGTATTTCCGATGTGGGGATCGTCCAAGATGGCAAGCCTTTGACTATTTAAGTTACGGTAACTAAACTCTATTTTAAGCTAGATTGATTCTAGGATAAACGTGATCCACTTTCGCAAACTGCTAAGACAAAAGAATGTACGCTGGCTATATGCTTTGGCGTTCATGTTCTTTTTGTTTTGCGAAGTCGGTTCCCACGCTCTGCTTGACTTCCATGGACACGATGAGGCGTCTCAACGCTCAGCAACAGCACAAACCGACTCTGACCATCAGGATCGTGAATCCGAGTGTGCTGTTGCATGTGACGAAGAATCGAGACAGAATCCGCATTCACCTAATTTACCTGATCAAATCTCTCATCACGATGTGCTCGTTCCGAGCTATTTCTTTACTTTTCTCCCGAACGTAAAAGAGGTTGAGCGCATCACGACAATAAGTTTAAGTCACAATTTCAAGACTCTTTCTCTGCCCTTCCTTCCTCCAAAATATTCCTAGTTAATTCATCCGTATTTTTTGGTTCGTCCCTTTTTGCGACGTTGTCGAAGGGGCGCCGTAGATTGCTTTGCCTTTGTTCGTTTCCTGTTTTAGGAAAAAGGCGTTCAAGGGGTCACGCTCTGCTCAAAGAGGATTCGTATATGAGTGCTTTAGTGAGGAAACGTGTTAGTTGCGCGTTTGTGCTTACGGTAACTGTTTTTGCAAATTTGGGTTTTGCCCAAGCCGAGACAGTAGCCGCCAATGTTGAACCTATCTTGCCGAACAAGGTTATGGGCGTGAACGCTCGGCCACTTGTCGCGTCGGTTGTTCCCATCTACTACAGTCAGGCCGACGGCATGATGCTGGCGGAGATCATTAAAAGGGCGTTTGAAACCAACGGCGACATTATGATCGCACGGCTTGATGTTGAAAAGGCAAGGGCGCGCCTCACGCAGGCAAAACTAAAGCCGAATCCCACGCTAGAGGTTGAACAGACTTCGGGGCGTTTAGCTGGTTCTGCCGGTGACAGCGAGTTTAAGGCGGGGATTTCCGTGCCACTCGAAGTCTACGGCCAGCGGAGCCGCCGGATCGATCTGGCGAACGCCGATATTATCCTGAAAGAAGCCGAAGTCACGGCTCGGCGGAGGATTCTTGCGGGTCAGATATTCGTGACTTATGCGGACGCCCTTGCGGCGTTACGTGAAGTCCAAATCCTTGAAGAACTTCTCGAACTGGACATTCAGACGGTTCGATTCGTTCAAATTCGGGTCAATGAGGGCGAAAGCCCGCCGCTCGAACTCAACCTGTTGCAAACAGAGGTAGAACGGCTTCGGGCGCGGCGGGAACTTGGAGAAGGAAACCTCCAAGCCGCTATCTCAAAACTAAAGTTTTACGCCGGTGTTCCCTACGAAGGTACTCTAAAACTACGAGAGGACATCTCGTCGGCAACAGTTCCGTTGCTTCCCGCTACGCTCGAAACAAGCATTGCTGTCGGGCTTAAAAGCCGACCCGAAATCCGTCTTGCTGAACTCGATGAGCAGCTTGCAAATGCAGGGCTTCGCCTTATCCAATCTCAGAGCAAACCAACTTTTACGCCTTTTACACGGTACACAGAAGGGCGTTCAACGATTGATCTGCCAGTCGGCAGATTTCCACAACAGAGCAATCGCAGTCTTACCTTTGGGGTATCTATCGGGCTGCCGGTATTTAACAAGAATCAAGGTGCAAAGGCTGAGGCAGCGATCTCAATACGACAGGCTCAGGAACGTCGGGCTTTTGCAGAACAAGTTGTTAGGAACGAAGTAGTAGTAGCTTTTCAGAGAATTGAAGCCGCCAAAAGAGCATTGTCGATACTCGAAACCGCCGTTTTGCCGCGTTCGCGGGAAAACATAGAAACGATTCGAAAAGTATATGAGATCGGCGAGCTTAAGATTACCGACCTGATCGCAGAACAACGAAAGTTGCTCGATGCAAACCGCGATCTTACCGAAACACTAACCGAACGCTATCGCGCTCAGGCCGATCTATTTATTGCGCTGGGTATCACACTGGAAAATTGAGGAACTTATATGTCAGAACAGAATATTGTTGAAAAAAACGAACGCCCGGTCGCAGATCTTGAAGTCGCGGGCGAAACGGATGAAAATTCTTCGCCCAATTCGCAGAAGATGATCGCCTGGATTTTAACCGCGGCAATCGTAAGCGTGATCGCCATCGTCGGACTCATTTGGATCGTCAGCAAAAGGTCGGCGGCTGGTGGTGAAACGGAAACAGCAAAAGTCGAGGAAACCTCGAAAACCGAAACCGGACGTGAAGTTAGGCTGGAACCCGAAGCGTTGGCTGCGGCTGGAATCGTCGTCGAATCTGTTACCCAACGCCCAGCGATTGCCAAATTGTACGTAACGGGATCGGTTGAACTTAATCCTGAAAAAACTGAGATGGCGACGCCTTTGGTTGGCGGCAGGATCGAGAGAGTCTTTTACGGGGTAGGTGATTATGTCAATAAAGGAGCGATTCTTGCGACGATCTCAAGTCCGCAAATCGCTCAACTGCACGGCAAAATGCACGAAGCCCGAACACGTTATGAACTGGCACAGAGAAATCTTGTTCGTGTCCAAAAGGCGGAAAATCGCGTAGCCGTCCTTCAAGCCAAAGCAAAACTCGATCTCGCGGACTCGACACTGAAACGGACAAAACGCCTAATCGAACTTGGTGCGGGTGCGGGCAAAGACTTGTTTACCGCCGAAACGAACTATAAAACTGCCAAAGCGGACTACGAATTCCAAAGCAATATCAGCCTGAATAAAGAGATTCAAGAGGCAAAGGCGGAAGTCGAAACCTCTTATGTGGACGTGACTCATATAGAGGACGAAATGCGCGCTCTCGGTGTTCCTTACAATCGCAATCAACCTGACGATCACTCGAAAAACACGTCACTCGTTTCGGTACGAGCGCCGCTTTCTGGCGTTGTCACGGAAAGAAAATTCAATGCGGGCGCGGGTGTCGAGGCAGCAATGCCGATCTTCGCTATCTCAAATCTTTCGACCGTTTATGTCATCGCCAATGTCCCTGAGGCGAACGTCCGTCGTCTTTCGATTGGTTCGCTTGCCGAGATCACATCGCCGTCAATCGGAACGATCGACGCCCGCGTCAGTTACATCGCACCGGCATTGGACGAAACAACACGGACTGCCCTCGTTCGCCTTGAGGTGCCTAATACTGGTGGCAAACTTCGCGCCGGAATGTTCGCGGAAGTCGGGTTTCAGACTGGCACAAATGAAGTAACGGGAGAAGAGTTAGTTGTTCCTTCCGGCGCAGTACAACGAACAGGTGACAAGACTGTCGTGTTCATTCCGCGCGAAGGTGAAGCCGGAGTCTTTGAGGTCAGAGAAGTCGAGGCTGGCGGAGAGGTGGAGGGCTATACGAGGATCTTAGGCGGCCTCCGTCTTGGCGAAAAGGTTGTGACGAAAGGCAGTTTTATTCTCAAGACACAATTGGAAAAAGGCGCTGAGGAAGAATAGGGTTTTATGACTAAATTACAAATCGACAAAAAAATGTTCCCGTTCCGGTGGGTGTTTGCCGGGTTGTTGACCTTTTTGTCGCTCGCAACGAGCGCCTACGCACACGGCGTCGCTGAAGGCGATAAAGGCTATATTCAGGAAATTTCCGGAATGCATCTGCTTCCCTTCGTCTATCTCGGTGCGAAGCATATGTTTACCGGATATGACCATATTCTGTTTCTGCTGGGTGTCATATTCTTCTTATACAAACTCAAACATATCGGTATTTATGTCAGTTTGTTTGCCATCGGTCACTCAACGACGATGCTTTTGGGTGTGTACTTCGGGACGAATATCAATGGATTTTTGATCGACGCGATCATCGGCCTATCGGTCGCCTATAAAGCTCTAGATAATCTGGGTGCTTTCAAACGCTGGTTCGGCGTTCAGCCCAACACAAAAATTGCGACGCTTGTTTTTGGCCTCTTTCACGGTTTTGGCTTGGCGACAAAAATTCAGGAGTACGAGATTTCGCGCGATGGCCTGTTACCCAACATGCTGGCCTTTAACGTCGGCGTCGAGATCGGGCAGTTGCTTGCGCTTGCCGCAATACTAATCGCGATGAGCTACTGGCGCCGAACCGGTAGTTTTTTCCGCCACGCCTACACGGCCAATGTTTTGATCCTGATCGCCGGATTTATGCTCATCGGTTATCAGCTAACGGGTTATTTTGCTCATTAAATTAAAGGATAAATTATGTATAACAACGACCTTCCGAACCGTTCCGAATTGCCAAGCAGCAACCAATTGCTGCGATCAACTCTTATCGCTGCAATAGTTGCCTCCGTGCTACTCGTCACCGTCGTTTTGCCCTCTGAATACGGCATCGACCCAACACGAGTCGGTCGCCTGCTTGGATTAACTGAGATGGGCGAAATAAAAACGGCACGTGCCGCTGAAGCCAAAAAAGAGAGTGCCGCTGCGACGACTCAAAAAGCGCCGGAGCCATCAAAGGCAGTTTCGCCGCCGCAGTCGGAACCGGCTCAAAATGGGGCAAGTGCCAAAACAGACGAAATGACGGTAACGCTAAAACCGGGCGAGGGAATCGAGATCAAGCTCGAAATGTCAAAGGGCGCAAAGGTCAATTACGAATGGGCCGCGACCGGCGGAACGCTCAATCACGACACCCACGGCGATAATCCGGCCAAGGATTTCGTAAGCTACAAAAAAGGAACGAATGTCGAACGCGATTCCGGCGAACTGGTCGCGGAGTTTGACGGAAGCCACGGCTGGTTTTGGCGCAACCGGACTGCAGTCGAGGTCAGCGTCACTCTCAAAACAAACGGTGACTACAAGACCATCAAGCGGGTGGCTTAATAGATTTCGAAGGCCGCAAAACGTCCAATTTTTTGGCAGTAACTTTATGATAAACGCAATTATTCGCTTCTCGATAGCGCAAAAATTAGTCGTCCTGCTGCTCGTCGCGATTATGGCGGCGGCGGGCGCGTACAGCTTGATAAATCTACCGATTGACGCCGTGCCGGATGTAACCAACGTACAGGTGCAGATACTGACGGGTGCGCCTTCCCTCGCACCACTTGAGATAGAGCGCCAAATCACCTTCCCTATAGAAGTGGCAATGAGCGGACTGCCGAATGTCGAGGAAATTCGTTCGGTGTCGAAATTCGGAATCTCGAATATCACTATCGTCTTTGAGGAGTCGACCGACATTTACTTTGCACGTCAGCTCATTCAGGAGCGGCTTTCGCAGGCACGCGAAAATATTCCGCCTGGTATTGGTTCGCCCGAAATGGGTCCGATCGCGACGGGTTTGGGTGAGATATATCAATACGAGGTAAAAGCCGAAAAAGGCAGCAATTATACAGCCACCGATCTGCGAACAATCCACGATTGGAACATCCGACGCCAGTTAATGGGCGTTCCCGGTGTGACGGAAGTCAATTCGCACGGCGGGTTTGGAAAACAATACGAAGTCCGGCTGGTTCCTGAAAAATTGCAGTCTTTCGGGATTAGTTTGCGGGATGTCTACGAAGCCGTTACCCGCAACAATTCAACGGTTGGCGGCGGTTACATCGAGAAAGGTTCTGAACAATATCTTTTGCGAGGAGTCGGACTGGTTGAAAAGATGGACGATCTTGCAAATATCGTCGTCAAAACCGGAGCGGAAGGCGTTCCAATCTATGTAAAGGATCTAGGCGAGATTGTCGAAGGCAAGGGCATCCGGCAAGGCGCGGCCACGGCCGGGGGTGAAGGCGAGATCGTTACCGGCATGGCGATCATGCTCAAAGGTGAAAACTCGCGAACAGTTGCCGGTCGGGTCGCAGAACGAATAACCGAGATAAAAAAAACGCTTCCCACAGGCGTTACAATAGAGCCGTTTTACGACCGGACATCTCTTGTTAAACGTGCTATTGCAACCGTCGAGACAAATCTTCTCGAAGGAGCGGCATTGGTTATTTTGGTTTTGCTTCTGCTGCTCGGCAACTGGCGCGGTGCATTGCTCGTGGCGACGATAATTCCGCTTTCGATGCTGTTTGCGGCGATCCTAATGCGGATATTCAACGTATCGGGAAACCTGATGAGTTTGGGCGCGTTGGACTTTGGTTTGATCGTTGACGGCGCGGTCGTGATGGTCGAGAACGTCGTCCGCCGCCGCGCTCAGGCACAGCACGAACACTCGCACGAGCCGCCCGAACGCACTATTTTAGAGGCCTGCATGGAGGTAGCTCGACCGGTCGTGTTCGCCGTCGCGATCATCGGCATCGTGTATTTGCCGATTTTGAGTCTGCGAGGGATTGAAGGAAAAATGTTCGTGCCGATGGCATTGACGGTTATCTTTGCATTGCTCGGTTCGCTTATCTTGTCGCTGACCTACGTTCCGGCGATGCTCGCATTGATCCTTAGAGGGAAAGTCTCCGAGAAGGAAAGTCCGCTCATCCGCTGGTCAAAAATTATCTACGCTCCATCGCTTGCTTTTGTGATGAAGTTTCGTTCGCAAGTTTTAGCTATGGCGGTTGCGTTGGTCGCGATTTCGGGGGCTATCTTCCCATATCTCGGCGGTGAGTTTATTCCGCGTCTCGATGAAGGTGACATATTGATAGAAGCAATCCTGTTGCCTAGCGTTTCTTTGTCGCAATCGACGGCGACTACGACAGAAGTTGAAAAATCGCTTCTAACATTTCCCGAAGTAAAACAGATCGTCAGTAAATGCGGTGCCCCGGCGGTCGCAAACGATTCGATGAGTCTGAATCAATGCGACGTTTTCGTAATGCTCAAACAGCCGCACGATTGGGGAACCCGAAGGACGAAAGAAGAATTGATCGAAGCGATGTCGAAAAAGGTCGAGGCTGACGTGCCGAGTGCGGCATCGTTCGGGTTTATGCAGCCTATCGAAATGCGCGTCAACGAATTGATCGCCGGAACGCGTGGCGATGTCGCAGTAAAACTTTTTGGTGACGATCTCGATCTGTTGGCATCGAAGGGAGCCGAGATCGAGCAGGTTCTAAGCAAGATTCAAGGTGCGGTCGAAACACGGGCTGAGGTGACGACCGGATTACCGCAACTGCAAATCAAACCCGACCGTGCCGCGATAGCCCGCTACGGCCTAAACGTCGAAGACGTGAACGATCTGGTCGAATCGATCTTCGCGGGCAAAAAAGCGGGCGAGGTTTTCGAAGGCGAAAAGCGGTTCGACATCGTTATTCGTCTCAATGAAAGCGCCAGCCAATCAATAGAATCGGTAAAGGCTCTCGTTCTCACCGCACCGAACGGAGCGCGCGTACCGTTGACACAAGTCGCCGACGTGTCGCTTGTCGAAGGTGCGGCTCAAATTTCGCGCGACGATACTCGCCGTCGAATTGTCGTGTCAACCAACGTCCGCGAACGCGACGTCGCAAGCTTTGTCGCCGAAGCAAAACAAAAACTCGAAAAGGAAGTGCCGCTTCCGCCGGGTTATTACCTGACTTGGGGCGGCGGTTTCGAAAATCTCGAACGTGCGACCAATCGTCTTTTGATCGTTGTTCCGGTCGCATTGTTCCTGATCTTTGTGATGCTTTTCTCGACTTTCGGCTCGGCAAAACAAGCGCTGATAATTTACACCGGAATTCCGTTCGCCATTGTTGGCGGTGTCGTCGCACTTGCTCTTCGCGGTATGCCGTTCTCAATTTCAGCCGGTGTCGGATTCATTGCGTTGTTTGGGGTTGCCGTGTTGAACGGCGTGGTTATGATCAGCTTTATCAACCATCTTCGCGAAGAAGGAAAGTCGGTGATCGACGCCGTTAACGAAGGCTCAATGACGCGTCTGCGTCCCGTTTTGATGACGGCTCTTGTCGCAAGTCTCGGCTTTATCCCGATGGCTTTGGCAACGTCGGCAGGAGCGGAAGTTCAGAGACCGCTTGCGACAGTTGTGATCGGCGGTCTAATTACATCGACGCTTTTGACGCTCTTGATACTGCCAACTCTTTACGCGTGGTTCGAGAAAGATGTAGAAGGAGAGTTCACGGAGGGATAACGATGAAACTAATAATAGCGATAGTGCGGCCTTTCACAGTTGAAAAGATAGTAAACGCATTTGAGGACATTGAGGGCTTTCCCGGCATGACCGTGACCGACTCAACCGGGTTCGGTCAGCGCCTGCGAAGTACCGTGATCGACTCTCTCGACCCATTCAGGCCGAATCGAAGGATCGAGATTGCTTGCAATGACGAAATGGCTGCCCAGATCGTTGCGGCCATCCGCCAACACGCACACACAGGCAAAAAGGGTGATGGAATAATCATGGTTCTGCCGGTTGAACAAACCGTTATTATCTAGTTTATGAACCGAGCGGAATTAGTTACACGCGGACGACGCCTTGAATATTTCACCATCGGATGGAATGCTGCCAGATCCTATAAATGCTGGTTGTTTCTGATAAACGGTAAAGCGTAAGTGATGATTACAAACGATTTGAAACGCTCCGACGGGGATTTATCTCCGTCAAATTTAAATTTGAAACGCTCCAACGGTCGTTTATCTCCGTCAAATTTAAATTTGAAACGCTCTGATGGTGATTTATCTCTGTCAAATTTAAATTTGAAACGCTCTGACGGGGATTTGGCTTGGGAAAATGGTCGTTTATTTCGCTTAAACAACGATGGAAATGTGGCAGACGGGCGTTTATTTCCCGCAAGCAACGATAGAACTGTGGCAGACGGCAGAATATTTTGCTCAAATTTGCGTTTGAGGGCGACAATCGGCTTGATTTCTTAGAGAAACGGGAATATGATACGCGCGAATTAGTGAGATTCCCGCAAATCTCCTGACTTGAATTTTCCAGCCAGCTCCTTTGTGGTTATTCCACGGTTCTAAACCTGACAATACAACTTTACCTAACCACATAGGAGGAAAATGCTATGGCTA
>JANPDK010000148.1:0-26472 GCA_031431415.1 Acidobacteriota bacterium
GGAGATTGGCACTACTTCACCATGATGCCCAAATACGTGCTGCTGATGGCCAGACGAGGCATGAGCACGTTTCTCAAACAAGAGGACATTCCCAGCCTCACCGACTATTGGTATCGCCCTCGGCGGTAGGTCAGTTCTTTCGAAATTCGTAACCAATTCGAATATTGACGATGCCGTGACCGATCTCGGGTGTGACCGATACGGCCTTCATATTCAAATTACCCGACTTCTGGATCGGGACGCCAAACGACATCTTATCGATCGTTAGTATCTCGATCGGATTGAACTTTTTGTCGATCGAACTTTGTAACAATTTGGCGATGACCGTGCCGCCAACACCGCCGGTGCCATTAAGATTCACGTTCAAAACGCGCACTCGGCCGATCAGACGCTGATTCGCCTTATCAAATTCCAACTCCAGATTTGACTCAGCCCAACCCGCAAACTCAAGACACCCAATAAACGGCGGATTGTAACTACCCGAAAATGCCAGCGGCACGTAGATCTTGCCCTCGCGAAACCGGACAGCGGTGCGCACACCGTTCATCTCCCGAAGTATCTTCACCGACTCGCTACAAGTCGCCGAGCCCTCCGAATTCGATATTTGAAACTGCGGCGGATCGAAGTTCTGATACACCCAGTCAAGCAAAGCATCAAAGAACGGCTCATTTAGGCTTACCGTGACCTCAGCCTTCTGCGCGGCGGCAACTGATACAAATAAGAAAACCGCCAGAACGGCCGCGAAAGTCTGTCGGTACATCATTTATCCTCGTTTTTCATTCCGTATTCCTTCAAACTCATTTCGGATGTCGTCCGGTCAGTTTTAGTTGTTCTTCGTTTATCACGACAACCCGCTCCTAACAATGTCATGCAACCTCAGCAATCCCACACAACGCCCTTCATCAACCACTGGCAAAACAGATATCTGAGAAGGCCTGTCCTCCATCAAACGCAATGCATCAAACGCAAGCATGTCTGCGAAGGCTGTGATCGGTCCAGCGGTCATCATCGATTCGGCGGTCAGCGATGAAAAATCGTCCGGCGACGTTCGTTCGATCGTTCGTCGCAGGTCGCCGTCGGTGACGATGCCGATGAGTTTAAAATCTGTGTCAACAACATTTACCGCACCTAGGGCTTTTGCTGAAATCGCTTTTACCACATCGAGCCAACCGGCCAAAGGCTCGACATTCGGGCTTTCATGCATGAGGTCAGCGACGCGGAGCGTTAGACGCTTGCCCAATTGTCCGGCCGGATGATTGGCCGCGAAATCTTCCGACGAAAGCCCTTTCGATTCCATCACCGCCATCGCCAATGCATCTCCGATCGCAAGAGCAACCGTAGTCGAGGCTGTCGGGGCAAGATTTAACGGGCACGCTTCTTTATCTACCGAAGCGTCGAGGACGGCATCGGCTTGACGGGCAAGTGTGGAGTCGAGATTTCCGGCAATGGAGATGATAGCAACGCCGCGTTGTTTGAACGTCGGCAATATCGCCAGTAATTCCTCTGTCTCGCCCGAATTGCTCAAGGCGATAACAACGTCATCGCTCGCCACAACTCCAAGACCTCCATGCAGCGCGTCCGAAGGATGCACAAACAACGCCATCGTTCCTGTGCTCGTCAACGTTTGCGCGATCTTTTGTGCGATCGCACCGGATTTGCCGACGCCGGTGACGACGATCTTTCCCGTGCATTTCTCGATCAATTCGACGGCATTGACGACTTGCGCGGCATCAAGCCGTGCCGATGCGATCTCGATGGCGGCAGATTCGATACTCAGAATTTCTCTTACTTTGTTGTAATGATCGGTCACGATTTTTCAGGTACCGGTTTGAAAATATCCAGCACGATCCGCCATTTGCCGGCCTTTAGCTTCCATATCTGAACGTAATTCCCTTTCTCAACGACCTTGCCATCGACGCTTCGCGTGTATGTACTGACGGTGTACGAAAGGTCCGCCGCTCCAAAGAAACTGCTCCGTTTTGAGACTGCCACCACTCCCTTTTCGGCCGCAACGGCTTTCAGTGCATCCTTTTTGCCAAGGAACGGGAGTTTGTCTTCTCGATACAGACGAATATCATCTGCGGCGTACACTTCATACGCTTTCTTAACCGATTCTTTTAAGACGATCTCAAAAAATCCATGCGCGGTATCCGCAGCCGAAGTATTTTTATCATTCGCATTCTTTGCGTTATCACCTGTCGTAACCCAGTCGGTCGAGTACTTCCCCGGCTTTTCGTGCCCAACGCCGATATCGACGACAAACTTATACTGCCCATCCGGCTGACGCTGCCACACTGTGATGAATTCGCCAAAAGCCGCTGGCGTATCGCCTTTTCCTTTCGCCCGGTATTCCCAATTTCCGGTCGTATACCCGATGATGCCATTTGCTGAAACATCAGCATAATTCGGTGCCCACGACAACAAACCACTCGATGGCCAGCGACCGTTCCAGTGAGCCTTTCCGTTTACCTTATCAGGCAAAAACAACAAGCCGTCGTCCGCGATAAATTTCAGAAACGCACCTTTTGTAGAATTGTCCGCCGCAAACTGGGCAAACGCGTGTTCGGTATCTACGACTTTTTGCAAATCGGCCTGACCGGTCATAAACGCTGACGAAAACAAACAAAAAATAAGGCTAACGCCAAGTCTCATAAAGCCACATCTTAGCATAGCCGCTCAGCCAAACAACAAAAGGCAGAGCACGCGGCCCTGCCTTTATGTTCCTAACTCGGCGGCAATCTATTCCACCCGCACAAAATCCGTTCCCGTCCGTCCGAAGGTCTCAGGATGATACATCTCCTCGGCCTTTGCGGGCGGAACGACGAATTGACCAGGTGTGGTCGCTCGGGCGACGTAGGTGTAGTTGTAGACGCCTTCCCACAGCAACCCAGTGAATGCCTCGGCGCGTTCGTCGCGGAAGTTTTGGTGTTCGAACCAGTTCTGACGCCACCAGTAATAATTTCGGCCCATCGAACGGCTGCCAACTTCTAATACTCCGGTGTTGCCACCCGTATCGCCCGGGATCGCTTCTGTGACGGCCAGCCCCGGATTGAGTATCTCGAGGCCCGCTGGCAGATTATCGACCAGTGCAACGTGATAACGCCGTGCCTGTGCGACCATCGTCAGCCTGACGCGAACTCTCGCTCCGGCCTTGATCGTCCAGCTTCCGTCGGCGTTTTGCCTGACGTCGTCTTTGTTATCGACCGCCTCGTATTTTCTCAGGACCGTAAAGCCATAGTCGGCCGGTTCGAGCTTGAGATTTTTCGGCGCGTATTTCATACCGATGCGGTAATACAGCCGTCCGGGGCCTTGTTTGTCGAGGATGAGGTTTGACGTTCCGCCCTGATCGACGAGGTACGACATCGGGATATCGAGATGTTTCGAGTCGATCGAGCGTCCCTTGAATACCTCTTCGCCCGCGTACGTATTTCCAAGCCAGATCCGCGTCACAAAATCAGGCGTGACCTTTTCAAAGGCGTTGAAATACTTGTCCATCGCGAGCAGGATGAAGACATTCTCCTGCGTATTTGACCACGCACCCTTGGTACGATGAGCGAGCAAGCCGCGGACTAGCTTTGGAATAAGATCCTCGGTCTGAGCACCCGCGTTTCCGCCGGCCGCACGAACCTTGATCATCGCCTCAAGCAGCACGCCGTCGGCACGCCGGTTCGAAGCCATGATCAGCCATGCACCGTCACGATAGTCAGTAACGAAATTAGCCGTCGCAGCCGTCTCAGTCGTTCGATTAAGAAGGTGTCTGACAATTGCCTCGACCTCTACTTTCGAATTCGGATCGTTCGCGAGTACCGACAAAATCCAGCCCAAGGCCTCGAACGGCATTTTCTCGATCGTGGCTTCGGCCAGTAATTTCTTGGTCTTTGCCACGTCCTTGTCGCCCATCATGTCGCGAATATACAGGGCGTATGCCGAGATCGTCCAGCGGACTTCGGGTGAATTTTTGTACCATTCGTCGAAATGCTTCTCGACGTCTTTTAGATAAGGCTTGACCTTGGTGATCATCTCGTCGGGGACCTTGTAGCCCTTCGATTTGGCGAGAGCCAGAGCGTGAGCGACGTGGATCGTCAGGAATGGATATTCGTAACGCTCCTTGTCCTTCTTCCACAGGCCAAAGCTGCCGTCGTTTCGCTGACGCGATTGCAGGATCTCGATGTCACGTTTGTAATACGATTCGAGTTGCTCCTTGGTCGGCATGTCCTTTGCTTTGAATGCTCCCAGCACGTCACGCATCGCGGCGATCGAGATCATTCGCGACGAGATCTGCTCGGAGCAGGCGTACGGATAATTCGTCAGATAGATGAACGCATCGGTCAGCTCCTGCAACTGCGTCGAAGCCGTCGTCACCTCAAGCCCGCCAAACTGCGGATAAACATCGCCCGGCGTCGTCACCGGCTGGATGATCGCCCCCTCTCTGTCGGTCGTACCATAGGTCGCAAAAGCCTCAGTCGTCGCCGGTGTCCAAACCGGCAAAGAGATCTCAGCTGCATCATTAAACTTCCCCGAAGTCACCGCGATCTGGAATCTCGCCGTTCCCGCCTTCATCGCGGACACGGGGAATCTGACCTCGGCACGGTCGTTCGCTTTGACGACAACGCGTTTGCCGTTGCCGCCAGTCAAATCGGCATTCGTAGCACGCACAGCCACATCGACCGCCATGTCCTTGTCGGTCTGATTCTGAACAACGACGGGCAATTCGATCTTGTCACCGAAGTTCATAAACCTCGGAGCACTCGGACGCACCATCAACGGCTGCTTCGCCGTGATCGTCGATTCCGCCTTACCAAACCGCCGCCCCGCGTCTACCGAGACCGCTGTGATGCGATACCGAGTCAGATTGTCCGGCAACTTAACATCGACGACCGCTTTGCCGTTTCCATCTGTTCGCACCGTTGGTGACCAGAGAGCAAGTGCCTCAAAGTTCTGCCGCAGATTGATCGGCGTTTCAGCCTGTCCGGCATCGCGATCGTCAGCGGCAAATGCATCTTGGCGCTCAGCCTGCTTTCTCATTTCGCTCCGGGGCGCAGCTGCTGGCTTCGCTCCACCGATTGCTCGTCCTGGACCATTCATAACGCCAGAGGAAATAGCCATTGTTTCGTTCCCCTCTGTCGCAGGAGGTGGCGGAACAAGTTTAATATCGTCTGGATTTCCGAGAAGCACATCCTTCCGCAAATGATAATCCGTCACGCCCGCACCACGAGCCGTGTAGAAGGTGCCCATAGGATCGGCGATCGTGTATCGCGACAGGGCGAGCACGCTCTCGTCAACGACGACGATGGCGACCTCGCTATTGGCGACGGGTTCGCCGCGACTGTCGGTGACGGCGACGTTGACCTTGGTCGAACCGCCGGGAGCCAGCGTCTTGTCAACCGGCTCAGCCGCGACCGTCAGTTTGCGCGAAGCGGTCGAGATCGACAAATTAATATTCCCGCTCGCAAACGAAGGGCGCCGCGAGAGCTTCGGATCGACCTCACCCTTATCATTCGTCCGGGCGCTCGACCCGACGAGATCGACTTGTGCCGTAATATTCGGCAGATACTTCTCGTCGAGCGGGATCTTCAGCGTGATCGACGAATCCTTCATCGAAAACCGCTCGGTCTTCACAATTCCATCCCGCCGCAGCGTCAAAACGCCCTCGGCCGGTGTGAAGGGTGCGATCACGAGCAGTTCGGCGACATCGCCCGGAACAAAATCCTTTTTCGACGGTATCAACTGCGCTTCTTCCTGCTCGACATTGCGTTTCGGAGGCGTCTTGCCGCCCGGAACCCAGATCGTCATTTCGCTCTCGTTAAACCGCTCCTTGTCGTCCATCACAGTCGCCGTGACCGTGTAACGCCCACCGTTCTTCGCGATAAACTCACACCGCTGCGGCTTGTCCGTAGATTTGACCGTACAATTCTGCTCATCAACCACAACCTCTTTCCACGCTCCCTTATCAAACTGCCAGTCTTTCAAAACAGCCTTGATCTCCGCATTGCGGCCCACGATCAGGTTGCCGTCGATGTCCGAAACGATCGACTCGATCACGATCTTTTCGCCCTTTTGGACAAACGTTCGCGGTGTTTTGATACCGACGTACAGATTCGACGGATGCACAAGCAACGAGGTCTGCGAGCCCCACGCCTGCCGATTCACATCCATCACCGACGAAGAAGCCGAGATCGTGTACGGACGCGGCGGTTTGACCGATTCGAAATCGACCTTGAGAACATGCTTACCCGCCGCATCGGTCACGCCTTTGAAACTTTGCGACGAACCGCCGCCGTATCCACGGCCCATTCCCATGTCGCCGTAATCGTAAACTCTCCACCACGGCGTCCACGTGCCGAATGTGTAATCGCTTCGATTCGGCGGCGTGTAATTAGTAACGTTCGCTGTGACGGTCCAGTTCGTCTCGGCATTGGCAAGGCCGCCGCCGGCGTAGTATTTTGCCTCGACCGCGATCATCGCATGAGCGCCAACAAAGTGCGGAGCCTCAGTCTCGACCTTCGAAGTCACCTCAAATTCCGGCCGCCGAAACTCCTGTATCTGAAACTGATGCTGCGTACTGCCGCCGGGAATATTTGTGTTCGTCGTAAGATCAATGCGAGCGTACCCGAGATTTGCGTTGTCGGGCAGTTTGAATTTGAAGTCGAATGCTCCGAACGCATTCAGATTGCCCGTGCCCTTCGCGATCTCATTACCTCGCGGATCTTTTGCCGACCAGTTCAACCCATTTGCCCGATCACCAAGCCCCTCGACATCACCCAATTTGCCTGCCGTCACGAGCCGAATGTAGCCCTTGACCGAAACTTCTTCCTTCGGCTTGTACATTTTGCGGTCGTCAAAAACGAACCACCGCAGCGAATCATTCTGCGTCTTCTTGTACCAATTCCCGCTGTCCTGCCAGTAATAATCCGTATTCTCCGGCAAAAACGCCACGTCGCGGCCACGCTTCGCGATCAGCATGTTCTGGCCTTTGTCCGAAGGTGAATCAGGCAGTTGCAAACGCAAAATGCCATTCTCCGGCGTAGTGTCTTTCTGAGCCTTAGCGATCGTCTCGGTATCGACCACCGAACCATCGGCTTCGGTCGCCTCGACTTCATTTGCACTCGGCCCACCAGAGCCAATGCTTGTTATCCAATCCCAAGCCTGTGCCAAATATCCCTTTTCTTCACTGGAAACTGGAGACTCGTTACTCGAAACTGTCTTCCCATTCGGGTATATGGTTAGCTCAACGCCCGCCAACGGCTTACCCGTTTTGAGTTCCGTCGCAAACCCTACAAGCTCTGTATTATCAACAAATGCGTCCAGCCCGATCTGCGTCGACTGTAGCCACGTGAAGACCCGCGTACGATCGTATTTGTCTCGTTTCACGGTCGGTTCGATATCGATAATGACGTTGCCAAAACCGCCGTTCAGAGCCTTTGCGATGTCGATCCGAGTCTCGACCATTTCGTCTGGTTTGTTGGCGATCGAGACTGTCTCATCCGATACCAGCCGCCCCGGTATCGCCGGACGCTTGCCGTCGTCGTAGTTCAGACGCTGGACGTATTGCTGGAATTGCCGCCAATCCTTCGGCTCGACAGCGTACATCTTGACCTTCGCGGTCGAATGATTTGTCGAGTAGATCGAGAACGTCGGCTTCGCGGTCGGGTCCATCACGGTCATAAAACCGCCCTGTGCGTACAGGCTCTGATCGGCCGAGCCGACCTTGATCGTCGCTACCGCAGGCGTTCCCAACGACTGTCCGAAAATGTCCGAGATCGCACCGTCGATCGTGATCTTATAGGTCGTTCGGCCCTTCTTATATCCTTGAAAATAAACGGTATTGCCCGACGGAAAGATGTTCAGCCCTTCGACCGCAGGCTCGATCTTTACCATCTCTTTGGTAAATTTCGCCGCGTCGACCGAGTTGTTAAATTCCATCACCCACGCGTCAAACGGCGTGCACCTCGGCGAGCCGCGATAACCGCAATAACCGCCGTTGAACTTCATCGGGCTGTAAGTCTGAAAACTAAAACCCTGAGCCGCCGTCGTCACCAAAGGCCCTTCCGCGCTCGGAGTTCCCTTCTCGGCAACAACCGATATCGTCGCCGCACCCGGCAACGCATTCTCTGTCAAACCTTCATTCGTGATCGCACGAAAAGCCAGCCAACGCCTCGGCTGGACCTGTTTCGAATAGTACGATATCGAGCCATCCGCATCGATCTCAGCCTGCGTCGCAAGCCTCGTCTGCAATTTTCGTCCCGCTCCCGTCACGCTGATCGTCCGCAGCACCGCCTCCGGATTTATCTCCTGGTCAAACGACATGAACATCAACGCATTTCGCCGCGTGATGCCGCCGTTCGGCATCATCGTCTCCACCTTCGGCGGCGGCGTGGTGAATGTCCACGTCACGTCTTTCGCCAGTGTCTGTCCAGTCGCCGATTTGGTTCCGGCAGGCACGCGGGCCGTAAATTTGGTTGCCATCGGAAAACGCTTGTCCGTGTCGAACATCAGCGTCTTCGTCCCCAGCCAACGCCAGCGTCCCGCGACCTGCGGAGTCAGCTCGACCGGCGCAAATTTCGCCGCCTCTTCCTGCGAGGTCACCGCCACCATCGGCTGCGAAAACGTCACACTCAGATCCGGAGCCAGCGGTGTCTCGCCCTCAGGCGAATACCGGATCACTTGCAGCGTTTGCCCGGATGTATCGACCTTCGGCGTGCCACGCATTTCGTCGGACGGGAATTTTACAGGTATCTTGTTCCCCGTCTTAGGCGCGGGCAAGCTGCCGATCCGCTTGGCAAATTCGGTCTTGTCATCCGTCGTCGTCTTGATCTCAGGGATCCGCTTGAGCAAACCTTTAGCGTCCGCATTAGACAAAGGATCGGTCGCAGCCAATGCCTGCTTCTCCCGAGCCTCGGCCCCCTCGACGCCCTCGCTCAATTTAAACTTCAGCCCATCGGGCACATCCTTCATCCGATTCTCCATCGCCTTCCCAATAACCTGTGCATTTGCCATGCTTAGCTGGGAAATGAAACTGAAATAGATCGACAATAGTAAGAGCCACGCGGTCAGTTTTTTCATCTTTGATCCTTTGGAGCCAATAGCGTCCATATTACCTCATGTGAATTTCACTCACTAGCGACCGGCAAATTGCGGAGTCGCAGTCTACGACTTTTGAACGCTCCATTACCCAAGAACTTGCGTATCGTGTCAATCGTCCAAATTTCACCGTTCAATAATCTTAGAAACTTGCTATACTGATTCTCGAATTTGCAACTTCCGCTCGCACGGTTTCGTAAGGGATTTGGCGTAGATGTTGTTGCCAACATTTGTAAGAGGAGCTGATTGATAAAATGGGAATGTGGCAGAGGTTGAAGAGAGTGTTTTTTGCGGGAACGGGAGCCGCACTCGATAGAATAGAGAACCCCGAATTGGTGCTGCAGCAAACGATCCGCGATATGCGCGATCGGGTGCCTGAGCTTAACAATTCGGTCGCGCAGGTAATGGCCACCGAGCGGCTATTGCTAAAGCAGAAAGAGAATCTCTCGACACAGGTCGTCGATCTCGACTCGAAGATAAAAGCTTCGGTCAAGATGGGTCGCGACGATATCGCGACCGCCTACATCGGCCAATTGCAGCAGGCACAATCCGACTTGGAGCGAACAGGAGCCCAGGCTGAGCAAGCCCAACTTTCTTCGAAACAAGCACTCAAGGCTCGCGACAACTACGTCCTCAATATGAAGAAGCGCACCGCCGAGGCGATGCAACTCATTTCGGCCGCCAAGCAGGCCAAGCTGCAGGAGCAGCTCGCTCAGACGATGGACACCTTCAACATCGGCGACGATGCTTCGACATTCAACGAAATGCGCGAGAAGATCGATCGCCGCGTTGCCGCCGCCGAGGCAAAATTGCAGCTCGGTTCGGCATCGGTCGATTCGCAAATGCAGGACATCGAGCGTGAGGCGATGGACATTCAGCTTAAGGACAAGCTGCTCGAATACAAGCAGTCGATGGGCATGCTCGGTGCTGGCACGCCGCCCGAGAGCAAGCAGATCGAGGCGAATTCGACTGTGCAGGAAGCCGACATCATCGATATCAAAAGCCACACGAACTAGTTAAGGCGAGTAACGCGGTTCATATTTTTCGCATCACAATAGTTTATGGCCGATCTGGCAAAATACCGGCAGGACCTGGACAAATTCCAAACAAGCTACGCAAAGGCGGCCCTTAAGGAACCCGTTAACTTTTGGGCGCTTGCGGGCTTTCTTGCTGCTGCGGCCTTTACCGGCAGCGTGATTCCGCTTCTGATCGCTCTCGCTCTCGAGGCCATCTACGTGATCCTCGTTCCCAATCTGCCCGTGTATCGCCAGATGGTCCAACAACGCGAGCATCAACGCCTACTTGAGGCTCACAACGCAGGCCGCGAGAAGCTCATAAAATCCTTCACGCCCCGCGAACGCGAGGCGGTGGAATATCTGCGTTGGCTGAAGGAGAAAATTCAGGACAATTATCGTAAGTTCACCAGCACCGCCACCTTGCCGTCCAATCTGAAGGCACTCGACCAGCGTTGGGAAGATTTCGTCGATCTCCTCGACGTTTACCGCCGCCGCAAGCAGCACCTCAAGTCGATCAACCGCACTGCGGTTCACAATCAGCTTTCGCAAGCCTTTCGTGCGATGGAATCGTCCACGGACGAGAAGACCAAGCGGATCCAGCAAACCAACGTCGAGATATTGAAACGACGTGTCGCCTCGTTCGACGAGATCGAGCGCAGCGTAAAACTCGTTGAAGGACAACTTCAGTCTATTGAGAACTTCTTCAGCTACCTCAACGACGAGATCGTCACGATCTCCACGCCGGAGAAATTCTCACTCCTAGATTTTGAGCAATTATCCGACTCCATCTCGATGACCAAGCAAATGCTCGACGCCACCGCCGACGAGGTCGGGGCACTCGACGTGTACAACCGCGAGATGGGTAATCTGGAACTTTTGCCGGGAACGAAATGAATGATGAGGTCACAAAATCAACAGCGTGCGGTAGGATCGACTTATCGGACCTAGGCATTTCCGCCCTCGAAGCCGCAGAACAACGGCTGGCTCTTTCTACTTTCGAGGAAGACTGGGAACGTCCAGAAATGAGAGTTTATGACGATGCGTAACACAGCAGATAATTCCGCCCTCCCTTTCTTGCCGTCCCTTTTCTTATCGCTTAAAATTAGCAATTCGAAACTAGCCATAGCGGTAGAACGAAATATTTTATGAAACGAGTAGGCATATTAGTCGGACGCGAGCAGACATTTCCCGAGTCCATCATCAACAGCATCAACGAGAAAGGCAACGGCGAGGTCGTCGCTGAGATGGTCACCATCGGCGGCATTACGCTGGACGAAGAAAAACGGTACGACGTTATCATCGACCGCATCTCACATGAGATTCCGTATTACCGTGCGACTCTCAAGCGCTTTGCGCTCGAAGGCACGTATATCATTAACAACCCTTTCTGGTGGTCGGCAGATGATAAATTCTTTAATTTCGCGCTTGCACACAAGCTCGGCGTAGCGATCCCGAAGACGGTTCTGCTGCCGCAGCACAGCTATATCAAAGACATTACGGATGAAAGCCTTCGCAATCTTGAATTCCCTATTGATTGGGAAGGCGTTGTCGAGCATGTCGGGTTCCCTTCCTTCCTAAAACCCTTCGACGGCGGCGGTTGGAAGAATGTCTCGAAGATCCACTCGCTCGAAGAACTTTTCACCGAATACAACGCGTCAGGGACGCTCTGCATGACCCTCCAGGAAGGCATCGAATACGATCAGTTCGTCCGATGCTACTGCGTCGGCAAGGAAAATGTTCTCATCATGCCCTACGATCCGTCGAAGCCGTACCTGAGCGGAATGCAGTACGTCGAGGTCGAAGACTACCTCACGCCCGAACTCCACGCCCGCGTCGAGCAGGACGTCAAAACGATTTGCACCGCACTTGGCTACGATCTGAATACGGTTGAGTTCGCCATCAAAGACGGCATCCCGTACGCCATCGACTTCATGAACCCGGCCCCCGACGCCGAACTCGCCTCCGTCGGCGAAAAGAACCACCGCTGGATCGTCGATAATATGACCGAGTTTATCTTGAGGAAACTGAAAGACGGTTGGGAAACACCCGAGTACCGCTGGTCAGCGATGCTCAAAGGCCCCGAAACCGCCCAACAAACTGCCTAATCTGTCGCCCAACTCAATAATAAAGGCCGCGAAGGATTGACTCACATCATTTACTTGTGGAATAAATCATTGAATTGAGCTAATAATATAGTTGATCAAATGAAATTGATGAGAACAAGACAATTCGGACATCAAGTTTTGACCGCATTCATGGCGGCATGGCTTAGTGGCTTCTTGCTTTTGTTCTGCTGTATCGGGCTAGATTCCGGTGGGATTGACATGGTGTCTGTCTCAATGGTCGGGATGCCAGCGGATTGTCCGATGCAGTCTGCTCAGGAATCTGACGCGGATCTTGCACAGAGCACGGGCAAAGATTGCGTCGATTGCTGCGGTTTTTTGACGGCCGTGTTGGATAAAGAGCGGAAGTATGAGACGGGACAGTCTCAGATTGCGATACCTGAAAATATCGCCGTCGAAATTCCTACCGTACAAAGCGTCGTTTCTTACCGCGAAACCGTTTTCCGTCGGACTCCATACCTACCGGACAAGCAACACACCTTCCTCCGAAATTGCGTATTCCGAATTTAGAGAGATTTCTACGTCTCAGCTAGATTCGCCGGGGAAAATTCTCCGGTTGGGTACTTGGTTTAATTAAATAGTGAGGAAAATCATGAAAAAGAAAGTAATTCTCGCAACGGCGGCGATATTCGCGCTTGGAATAGGCGTCGCTACGTTTGCTGTCAGCACAAATCTGAACGGTCATAATGCCGTCGCGGACAGTTGCTGCAAGGGCGATTCCTGTCCGATGAAGAAGAAGGATGCTTCCGGCAAGGAAGCAACTTCGTGTTGCGACAACTGCGATTGCTGCAAGGACGGCAACTGCACCGGCGACTCTTGCACGTTGAAGAAAAAGACGGAAAAGACCGCTGCAGTTGGAGCCGACATGCAGAACGTAGCTTACGTCGTCTCTGACGAAGGCTGCTGCTCATGTTGCAGTAAGAGTAAGGTTCAAGCGGTCAAGTTCGACGTAAAGGGCAGGCCGATCGGAACCGATGCGAAGCAGTCAACGTCTTGTTGTTCGTGTTGCGGCAAGGATAAGGCGAAAGCTGAGAAGCAATCCGCGTGATCCGTTCAACGCTTAACTGACTGAGGCCCTTCGGGGCCTCTTTTTTTGACACATTTGCCTCGAAGAAACGGTTGTTTGGCGGAAATATTTAGTTCACTGAAAGGAAAGGACGGGGTCAGAAATGCAATTCTCTGAAGTAACGCCTAATCCTCTGATTCGACCAGATCGTAAGGTATACGTTGTGCGAGCATTTTTTGTGTAACGATGAGTCCCGTCCAGATCACTAATGCAACTCCGGAGACGGCCCAGCCGATGTTGGCGATCAGGTGGTCTTCGAAGAGGACGCCGAAGATGATCGTTGGTAAGGCCAGGAAGGTAATTCGCAGCGTAGTCTTTTTCGAAGTCTCGACTGTCTCGAGCAGATTCACGCGGCCGATCTCAAGCTCCATATACTCCTCATCGGAATTGAGATTTGAAAAATACTCGGCCTCGCCTTTCGACCAGCGGCGGAGGCTGGGCGTTTCGGCAACGCGGTTCGCGGTCGAGAAATGGTGGATGACGTGGGCGATCTTCCCTTCTCGCAGGGCGATCTCGGCGAGGCCGCGGGCGGTGCGAAAATTATCGCCCAGCCTATCCAATGCACTTTGAAAAACATTTCCAGCACGACCCCATTCGCCGATCTGGAAATACCACTCGCCCAGACGGATCAGCATATCGTCGTCGTCATTCGCGCGTCGTTCCGAGAGGCGAAGGGCCGCCAACGCCCGGCGTTCAAGCTTAGGATCTCGCTCGACCCCAGCGAAAGAATGAAGACACCGCGCAAATTCAAAAAGAAGCCGCCCATCTCGCGGCCGCAAAAGCAGTGCCCGACGAAATGCTTCCAGAGCTTGGAGAAAGTAGCCGGAAACGCGGAGTTCGTTGGCCAGGTCGCGAAGGTCGTCAGCCTTTTCGTTAGTCGCAACGATTGACGGCGGATTCGGATTTTGCCTCCTTTTATGGCCAGCATTGCGAAACGAGCTTTCGAGGACGTCGGCGGAAGGAATGTGCGCAGATTTCGCTCGTTCAAGTGTTTCACGCGGATCGGTAAGGTGGTCACGCAGTTCTATCGAACGCGTGTCGAGCACGTTATCAGCGAGCAATGGCAAGATGCTCTTGACCATTTCGCGATAATCGCTTCCTCCCGACGCGATCGTCACACTCAACCCCTTACCGCGGATCACGGTGCGATAACGGTAGAAGACGTTGCCTCCACGTTTTGCGGCTCTGATAGCCTCGGTTTCGACCTGTTCGATGTCTTTCGGCTTAAGCCACCGACGCGACGCATTCAACCAAGACCAGAGAACCGGGATGGTTCCAGTGCGGGTCAACCGCCGACCATCGAATGCGATCTTATCGTTGAGAGCAAAGAACGGGATGAGTACCCACGACGCAGCAAACACCACGACCGCCGCCATGTCTCGTTCGACGTAAAACAAAAATGCCGATAGAAAGGTTGAAAGCAGGAGTACTGTGAAGTAGCCATGAGGAGATACTCTGATCGACACAGGTTTGATCGCAGCGACATCCTTGACGGCTGCGGCCTTTTTCTGATCAATTGTTCGATCGAGTTCACCCAAAACGAAAATCGCACTCCCTACGCTTATAGTAGGAAAGTGCGATTAAGTCGCCAAGTCCGTGAAGGCGTATTTACTGGAAATTGATCGGCGGAGCTCCGCCGCCAAATGGCGAATCCGGTGTCGGCTCTGGGATCTGCTTGGCACGCTCCGGGTCGAGTGTCTTCAGCTTGTCCTTGGCCTCGGTCGCCGTGTCGGTCAGGCGAACCGGTTTGCCGTCGAGATCTTTAGCTTCGCTTGCCTCTTTGGCGATATTAAAATAAATATCAGCCGCTTCGGTTTTCTTGCCCTGCTTTTCGAAGATCTTTGCCAAGTCAAAATTGAGCGTCTCTTTGGCAATGATCGGATCCGTGAGAGCGATCAACTCCTGATAGATCGCGGCTGCTGCGTCGAGCTGATTGTCGTCAGCCTTGGCCTGCGCAACGGCAAATTTAGCCAACTTGCCGACCTCGGAGCTTGTGTTAGCCATTGCCTCCAGCTCGCTAAGGCCAGCAGCACGGTCGATCGTCAGGCGATTAACCGCAATAAAGTACTTTGCCTTTTCGCCGACAGCACCGCCAAATTTATCAGCCACACTCTGAAACTCCGCGATCGAGGCCTCAGCCCGCTCTTTCTCGGTCTTGAAAGTTTTTTCGGCAACAGATCCCGGAGCAGCCGGCGTATCGGTGACACGCGACTGCGATGTCTCGATCGCTTTGCCCAACGCCCGCTGTGCTTCGCCGCTCGAACTGCGGCTATAGCGCATGACAAAAAAGACCAAAATGACGAGGACAATCGCCGCGACCAATCCGTACAGGATCGTCCGGCCCTTGCCTTCGAGCTTCTTGCCGACTTCCTCGATCTTCGGCACAACCTGCTGCTGAAACGGGTCAACGTACTTCTTCGTCTCGGTCGGAGCGGACGCCGCTGCGGCCTGTAGCTGTTCAAATCGTCTTTTCTTACTCGCCATCGTTTAAAAAATGCAAATTCCCTGCATCAACTCGTTATATAATTGCCGTAAGCGGCCTTTTTCCAAAAGAGTTAATGTAGCTTAAATCGGCGTTTAGAGCAAATAAGAAGGGCAGTGAATAGTTGATAGTGAATAGTGAACAGTTTAGACCGAACTAATTTGGACACATATTTGTTGTTTTTTCGCTTCTTAAACATTAGTGAATAAATTTTTTTCCCTATCGGGAACAAAAAGTTAATTACGGTGTCTAACATTACAGTTCGCGTTAAAAGCGAACGGGGCAATTTGACAGCTTCTCTCCCGCGGGAGAACGCTCATAGGCGGCGATGATCTTGGTCAAGTCAATTACCTTTGACGACGAAGAAATTGGGCGGGCTGTAGTGTCTGTCTCGACCGTTAGTGCCCAAAGCCGCGATGATTCGCTGTTCATTGACAGATTAAAGGCCGGAGATGCCGCGGCATTTGAGACGCTGATCGATCGATACTCGAATGATATTTACGCTCTGCTGTATCGATTGACGGAAAATGCCGAGGAAGCGGGCGATCTGACGCAGGATACTTTTTTGAGAGCTTTGCGTTCGATCAAAGGCTTCCGTGGCGACTCGGAATTGAAAACCTGGCTGTTTCGCATAGCGATAAACGAATCGCGAAACAGATTTCGCTGGTGGAAGCGACGCAGGCGAGATGTGACGATCTCGCTTGATGCGACGATCGGCGATTCGGAAACGCCGTTCTCCGATACGCTCGCTGATAATTCGATCAGCCCAGAGGATGCGGCATTGAGTCGGGAACGCGAATACGCGATCAAAGCGGCACTCGCTGAGATCCCGGAAGCGTATCGCGAGGCGATCATCCTCTGCGATATTGAGGGGATGAGTTATGACGAGACCGCGGTTGCTCTCGGAATAGGTATCGGGACGGTGAAATCCCGGATATCACGCGGCCGCGAAGAGCTGAGGAAAAGGCTCAAGGATTTTTGAAAATCGAAGTGAATGGTTGACTCACCCCGGTCTCATTTTTTAAGACTAAATAAATCGGTGCCAAACGATAGGTCAAGGAGAACGAGAATCGAGACGAGTCAACAGATACGCTGCCAAAGAGCGGTTGTTTGAATCGATCAGCAACAACCGAGACGGTAACCGCTTGCGAGGCTGTGTATATGGCGACGAGTTTCGATGACACGTTGTCGTTCTGTGAGAGCAGACGACAGCCGGGGTCAGTCAGCCATTCACTCGATGAGAGCTAAAGCAATGAAATGCTCGGACCTACAATTTGAACTAACGCTTTACGCGGACGGAACGCTCGGTGAAAACAAAAGCAGTACCGTCGCGTCGCATCTTGTTGTGTGCCCGCTTTGCCGACAGGCGCTCAGCGAATATCGCGAGTTAGCCGCGAGTCTTAGAGTGATGCGTCGGCCGGAGATATCGCTAGCGTTGAAGAATAAGATCAACGAGGCTGTTCGGGGCGAGATATTTACCGAGAGCCGGGTTTCATCGTCCTCGTCGTACGACTTGCGGGAATGGCTGCAGATGCGGCTAATGCCGTACAGCGTCGGCGTATTTGCGTCGTTGCTTATCGGTGTAACATTTTTGACGATGATGTTTACCGGAATGCTTCAGCCTGGACGCGTCGAGACGGCCAAGACTGGCCAGTCGACCATACTGCTCGCGACTAACCGCGATCCATACTCAGACATGGCATCGCTCGACGTGATCTCACCGACCGATTTCGCTCGAAGCAGGATGGAGTTTGCATCGGAATCACCAAGCATCAATCCGCAAGGTGCGTTGATCGCTCTGACAAAATCTTTTGTGCGTGGCGGGATGAAGGACGATGAGGTGGTGGTCGTCGCGGATGTTTTCAGTAGTGGTTTGGCGAGAGTAGCCGAGGTGGTCGAGCCGTCGCACAATACCCAAGCCGTGCTCGAACTCGAAAAAGCTCTCGCATCGGACCCCGCATTTGCTCCGTTCGTGCCTTCGCGAATCGAAACACGTCCTGACAGCGTCCGCGTCGTTCTAAAATTTCAAAGCGTAAACGTCAGCACCCGAGAACGCCGCAATCGACGCCTCTGATCAATTTACATCTTATCGATCTGAGCCTTCAGGATTGCGGCTAGTGCCGGGTCGGCGGTCTGAAGCAAACTGTACTGCTCCATCGCAGATGCCCTATTTTTCTTGCGTGTGTAGGCAATACCGAGATTTACGCGCGCCTTTAGAAACTTGGGGCTAATACTCAGGCACTTCAAATAGGCAACGATAGCTCGATCATATTGAAGGTCGGCAAATGACGCATTACCAAGGAGATACCAGCCGTCAGAGTTATTCGGATTTTTTCGTGTGGATTCCAAGAGCCCGTTCACCGCTCTCGCGTACATCGGCGTTGCCTCGACAGATTTGTTCTGTTGGACGAGTGCATTGCCGAGGTAATAATACGTTTCTCCATCGCCTGGCTGAAGTTTTAGGGCTTGATTACACGCACCAACAGCGAGTGCGAATTCGCTCGTTTCGTTATACGCTCGGCAAAGATTTGTATAACCAGCATATTGCTCAGGTAGAAGCTGAACGGCTGCTTTGGCCGCGTCAGCAGCGTCCTTAGGGCGACCCGCAAGGCTGTAATACCAACTGAGATCGGTGTAGAAACCGCCGTCGCTCTTAAAAGTAGTCAGGCCGGCCCGAAGCGTATTGATCGCGTCGGTAAAGCGGGCCTCGTTGCGATATACATCCGCTAGATTTCTGTGGGCTAGGTAAATGTCGGGCTTTGAGCTGATCGCTCGTTGATACGAGAGGATCGCCTCCGCCGCATTTCCCTGCTTCTGATGAGCATCGCCGAGCAGAAAATGAGTTTCGCCCGGGAAACGGGTTCCCTTTGCCAAAGCGGTCTCAGCTGCCATACGCTGATTCTTCAAATCGTTCAACGCAAAATATGTTCGGGCCATATTGTACTGAACGTCCGCATCGTTCGGGGCAACTTGTGCTGCCCTTTGCAACGCCTCCAGCGCCTGCTGAAAAGCATTGCGTGCAAGATGCACCTCACCCAAACCCTTAAGAAACTGGACATCACGCGGAGCGATCACGAGTGCTTTCTCAAGGTCGGCGAGCGCCGCATTAAAATTTTTCTGCTCAAAATATATAAATGCCCGAACGCGGTACACCTCGAGCACCGGGCGAAACCCCTGACTCAGCGCCATGGTAAACGCATCGATCGCCGCCTCACGTTCCCCGAGATTGAAATGCGAGTAACCCTTCTTGTAGTAGGCGAACGGATTTGTAGGAATCAGTAAGATCGCCTGGCCGTACTTATCGGCTGCCTCGCGGTAATTCTTTTGCAGAAACGCCTTTTCAGCCTGATCCTGGAGATTCTTGGCCTGGTCACGGAGCCGTTTTGGCTGGGCCTGGGCGGGCAGAGCAAAAAGACAAGCTGCTACAAATCCTAAACATGCGATAACAAGACTTTTCTTATTCATATTTCAAAACTTCCGCCTACTGAATAATGACTGTGCGATCGTCCTTTGGTTTCGTTTTTGGCGTAGCCTTTACCGTTGGTGTTGTTGGCGTCCTCGCTGGTTGCTGTGGACGCGTTGTCGATGGAGGCGTCGGCCTCGTTTGGCCCGGCGCGGTGGTCGGAGAGGCATCGTTTACCTCAGATTCGTTCGTATTCGCTGGCTCTGAGGTCACCGAGTTGGTGTTCGAACTAACGTTGGAGTTCGAACCATCGACGACCGAAACCGTGGCTGTAGGCGAAGGCTGCGCCGTCGTCGGTGATGGAGACGGCAATGCTACTTGAGCCGCCCCTTGTCGCAGATAAAAATACCAAACGCCGCCGATGGCTATACCGGCAAGGATCAATAAGCCAATAAGTCCGCCAACCATGAAACCAACTTTTGAAGACGAACGAGATTTTGTTGGAATCGATTGTCCGCTCGGATTAGCTGGCTCTGCGATTGGAGCCGCAGCTGGTTTAGCCGGGCTGGGGGCCGAAGACGCGGCGGCGGAATCTGCCACTGGTGGAGAGCCTTCTACTTCTTGTTGCGGAGCTTTTGCCGAAAGCTGCGTCTCGACCTCGATCTCGGCCGCCTTGAACAGGTCCGTCTTGACGGCGGATTGTTTGACTTTTTCGATCTCGGAGGCGCTCATTTGCAGCGTAGCATCGAGTGCGGCTCCGCCTGTGTCAGAAAACGTACGCGTCTCCATCTCAGAAGGCTGCGAATCGACCGCAGAGGGCATCGGGCTAGTCTCCGGAGCCACAGCAATGATCGGCACGACCGGAGCATCAGGGTCCTTTTTGCCGCGGTCAAATGCACGGCGAAGAGCTTTCTGCATCTCGCCCGCAGTCGAAAAACGATCGTCCTGCCGCAGTCCGACGGCCTTAAGAATAACTTCCGAGATTGCAGGTGTGATCTCGGGATTGAGTTCGTTTAGTGGCGTGATCGGATCTTTTGCGTTTCCGAGCAGGGCATCGGCGCGAGAAAGAGCATCGACCGGGATGCGGTTAGCCATTAACTGATACAAGGTCGCGGCGAGCGAATAAAGATCACTTCGGGCGTCGGTTCCGGTACCGCGTATTTGCTCCATAGATGCAAAATGCGGCGAATAGCCGGCGACGCTGGCCGAGTTCATCGGATTGCTCGTCGCCTTGGTATCAAAATCCTTGGACAGGCCAAAATCCAGAAGAACGATGTGGTTCTCGTCCGTAAGCTTCAAATTCTGCGGCTTGATGTCGCGGTGAATGATCGGCGGTTCGTGCGAATGGAGGTACGACAAAGCATCAAGCAACTGGTCGGCCCAAAACATCACCCAGCTCAGTGGAAATGGTTTATTCGCCACCTCTAGCCGTTTCGCTACGTCGTCCCCCGAGATGTGTTCCATCACGAGAAACTGATCGCCGTTCTCGACAAAATGGTCGATTACCTTTGGCAAAACAGGATGTCGCAGACGCGCCAATATCCTCGCCTCGCGTTCGAATGCGGCCGCGAGCGTATTGTCCTCCGTAAAAAATGTACGCTTTAGGGCAACCGCGCTTCCCAGGCGTTGGTCCACGGCAAGGTAAACTTCGCCCATTCCGCCCTTTCCGATCGATTGCACGACCAGATAGCGGTTTTGGATCATTGAGTTCGGCGCAAGTGATTTCATTTGTCTTTCGCGGGAGAGTTGCCTCTAGTTAATCTTCAATCTATCTGAATTTGCCATCGCGGGCATACCCATATGCTGATAGCAGCGCGTATTGCCCTTGACGCGTCTCGAACACGGTGTGCCTTTTTTAGTTTCGGCACCACAATAATATTGGGCCTCAGCGATCTCAGTTTTGACCGGGTTCGCCGGCCGCGGACCGCCAAGCTGCTGGACCGGAGGACTCGTGGCAAGATCGGGCGTTTTCGCCGGAACTGCCGAATTCTCATTCGTTTGCGGCTTGGTTTCCTGCTTCGCCGCTCTTTCAATGTCCTTTGTCGGTTGCCTCGATACGGTCGGCTCCGGCTGTGATCCGCTTCGCAAATAACCGCCGACCCCGATCACGCCTATCAGCAAACCGCCCACGACGATCCCACGCACAAGAATATCAGTTCCTTTGAACTCTGTTTCGCAAACGCCGCAGAATCGCCGACTCGTAAGTATCCCCCAATCGATTCGCTCGATCTTTTCACCGCAATTTGCACAATAATTGGGCCGATAAAGCATCGTCTCATACATCCGCTTCATCGGCAGCGACCAGATGCCACAGCCGGTGGTCGGATCGCACCGTTTTGGGTTACTAAAGATTATAAATTAAAAAATGAAAAGTGTTAAGACGTTAGTTACTACTAAGGCGATACAACCGTCCTTCACCAAACGGCGTCAAATTGCTAACATTTTGATATGGCCGTTTTTAGACCAGTTTATTTTTTTCTAGTTTTCATTTTGCTAACCGTAACTATCGCCGCTCAGGACGACGATCCGATCCGTGTCGATTCGTCGATCGTGCGTCTGAATGTAGGTGTTGCCGATGGTCGCGGGCGGCCTATCACATATCTTGACCGGTCTAAATTTGAGATCTTTGAAGACGGTGTAAGGCAGCAAATACTGCGGTTCGAACCGACCGAGGCTCCTTTTAGCGTTGTGATCATGCTTGACATGAGCGGCTCGACGCTCGGCTTTCGTCAGGTAATAAAGCAATCGGCCGTGCGATTTATCGATGCACTTTCGCCAAATGACCGGGTCGCTGTGGTCGAGTTCTACGACAAGATCAATCTAAGAAATGACTTCACGACCGATCGCGGGACGATCGCAAATTCGATCGCGGTGGCCAATGGCCGGGGAAAAACCCATCTTTACAAAGCTCTGGATTTTGCCCTCGACAAACTCTCAAAAGAAAAAAGCCGCCGCAAAGCGATCATCGTCCTCACCGACGGCGTCGACTCATTGGTCAAGGATCAGGACCGCGACCTTCTCGCTCCGCTCGCCGATGGACAGATAGCGACGGCAATCAAACCCGAGACTAACGACACGCTCAATCGCGTTCTTAACCGCTCAGACGCTCAGGGCGTGACGATCTACCCGCTGGCATTGCCGACCGGAAATCCCGATAAGCTTGCCGATCCTACGCAACGTCAATTGGCGATGTTCAAGGCCGCCCGGACGCGACTGCAATTGGTCGCCGACCGCAGCGGCGGCACACTAAACGCAATTAACCGCCTCGAAGAAATGGGGCGTCTCTACGCTCTGGTCGCCGCCGATCTGCGAACACTCTACACGATCGAATATCAGCCCGCCAACGACAAACGCGACGGCAAGTGGCGAGCGATACGAATTGATGTAAAGAATCCAGAACTGATATCGCGGACGAGGCAGGGGTATTTTGCGAAGTAATGGTTTTTGGCTTTTGGTTTTTGGTTTTTTGGTTTTTGAACGATGCGTTTGACATCTAGAGCAGGTCAACGATCCCAAACCAAAAGCCAAAGACCAAAAACCAAAATCCCAAGCCCTTTCTTGACACCTTCGCAGTTGCTTTGTAGTCTAGTCATTCGGCTTTGTGCACCCGTAGCTCAGCTGGATAGAGTACTTGACTACGAATCAAGGGGTCGCATGTTCGAATCATGCCGGGTGTACCAATCATTTCAATCACTTACGGCGAATCCCCATTCGCCGTTTTCTTTTCAGTGACCAATACGTGACCAAAATGCTCTTTCGTATCGAGTCTCTCGACTGCTCTACGAATTGCGCTATCGGTCGCATGAGTGTATCGAGCGGTCATTCGAATATCGGAGTGACCCAATATTTTCATCAGAGTAAAGGCATCGGCTCCACTATCGGCCATTCGGGTAGCTGCCGTGTGCCTTAGATCGTGGAAGTGAAGATCAATGATTCCCGCCTCCTTCATCGCCCGTGTAAAACTTCGCTTGATGTTGTCTAGTCTCCCGCCCGTTACCGGACTTGGAAATACGTAGTCTCTAAACCTCGGTCGCCCGCTAAGAAGCGTGCGGACAGTCTCATTCATGGGAACGAGCCGTTTTTTACCAGATTTACTCTCCTGAATAAGGATCATAGACCGGGGGAAATCAAGATCAAGCCATTTGAGGTTGAAAATCTCGCCTCGCCTTAATCCCGTATTCAAAGCGATGATTACCACATCCCTGACCAGTAGATTGCTCTTTAAGGATTCGAGTAGTTTTGCTTCTTCCGCACTCGAAAGAACCCGTATCCGCTGATTATTGAGTTGTAGTTTCTTTACTCGAAACGAAGGGTTGCTCTCCAATAGTCCCGCATCAATGGCAAGCGAGAAGATCTTAGAAAGAACGCTTAGGTGATAATTCACCGTTGAATTGCTTCGTTTCGTTCCATGCTTGGTCGGCTTGGACATAAAGTCTTGCTTGAAAGCCTCAACCATCGCTGGCGTGATCTGTGCAAGTTGCCGTCCCTTGAAGTGACTGACAAGAACCCGACAGATCAGTATGTCGGTGTAGAACGTTTTCTTATTGGCCTCCGAGTAGGGAAGAAAGTTCTCTACTACGAAGTCCTCAAAGAGCTTGTTCGATTTCGGCTCGAAACCGTACACCTGCTGAAACACCTGATTCATAATCACGGCTTCGGCAGCTTCGGCTTCCTTTTTGGTGCGGACAAATTTCAGGGTTTTCCTGATCCGCTCTCCGTTATGGTAGAAGTCCGTGACCCATTGGCCCGTGTCCTTCCTTCTGCTTATTGTCATTTTTAAACCTCCTCGCCGTGTGCAAAGTGGTTGGGCTATCTTAATCCAATTTGAGCATTTTCCTATAGCGGTCGTCCTGCTGTTTTTTGCCCTTTGGTTTGGCCTTTTCGATCTTCACCGGCTGTAGATTGACCGTGGCTTTTCGTTTTCCAGATAAATCGTGTCTACCGATCAATACCAATTCCTCGCGGTCAAACTGGTATTCACGTCCCGGGCGATAGAAGGGGACCCGGCCTTCTTTTACCCACCGGTAGAGGGTGGACGATTTAACACCAAAGAACTCACAGGCCTCGTTGAAATCCAACCGCTGACCGGCTGGCTTCTCGCTCCTAATCCTTACCGGCTCATTGGGCGCTTCTAACTCGCGCAGGAAAGCGAGTAGATCGGTAAGGCTGCAAACCCTCACTCGGCTCTGGAGATCCATTGGAACGTTGGAGCGAACGTTAGCTTTCAAGGCCGGGATCTTCTTTTGATTGGAGACAATGACGCAGACATGATCGTATCCAGCGGCAAGGCATTTCAGAATGTTCTTTGTTTCATAGTCAGTCGAAGACGTAACCGATACTTCACAGGCAATCTTTAGACTGTCTTTTTCCAGCGAGACATCGACGCTTCCCGATGCGTCCAAAACATACTTTTCGATAGCAACATTAAACCCATAACTTTCGCCGATGCGTTTAATGACCGCCTGCAATTCCTTGTGATGCTGCCCGCCCTTTCCGTAACTTTCTGGGGGTGCTGCGTTGACGGCCTCAACCGGCGTTGGAGCTATATGCGCCGGTAGGGGAGTATCCTCCGGCGTTGAAACAGGCTCCTGAGAGGGAGCTACAACGGCTTCTATCGAGGTTATGACCTCGGCCTTGTGGATGGCGTATTCGCGGCGCGTTCGGTCAATAATTGCGCGTCGCCTTCGTTCGGCAATCTCTAGGGGGATTATCTGGGGCAGACTGCCCTTCAAGTTGAAATCGTATTCCGAGCGCTCGATCCGGGCGACGGCCTCGCCAACGCCCAAGCTTTGCAGCGACTTAGAATCGAACGCTGAAAATCCTCCGGCAAACTTCTCGGCATCGGCATCGCCCAGCCGAAAACAAACCCTCGTGTAGCAATTCGATAGGACGCTATTGGCGACTTCCGCACTCCGGCTTTGTAGTTGGCGAAACTCCTGATGTGCCAATGCGAGGCCGAGATTATACTTTCTAGCCCCGGATAGAACGTTCTCCATCGAAGGGGTAACAAAGTGATGAAACTCGTCCAGATAGCACGAAAAGAAGGGTCGGTCTGTCGAATCTTGACGGCTAAGAGCCGTCTGATAGAGCTTCGAAATAAGCAAGGTTCCCAAAAGATATGCGTTCTCCTCGCCGATCAAACCTTGAGATAGCTTTATAAGAAGAACCTTTCGGTTATCCATGACCTTGCGAAAGTCGAGCCTGGTATCCTTTTGACAGACGATATTTCTAATGAGCTTTTGTCTTAGAAACGCATCAAGGCGTATAAGGATCGAGCTTTGAGCCTTACCGCCGATAAGCGGAAATTCATTCTGCCAGAAATAGCGGATCGTCTCGTCCTGAACGGTTTGCAGGAATTCGTTTCTGAATGGTTTTTCGACCAGAAACCGTTTTAGATCGAATAAGGTTCCGCCCCGGGAGCTTTCGACAAAAGCCAAAATCGTATTCGCTAAAACAGAATCCATCACATCGCCCCAACTGGTAGACATTCGCCTAAAGGTCGCAATAAGGTCGGACGAAAGCAGTGTCTTTTCGAGTTCCGAATTCGCTTGCAGGATATTGAAGCCTATCGGATAGTCGGCATCTGACGGATCGAACAGGATCACGTCATTCAGTCGGCTTTCAGGCACGTTTGCCACAACCTCGTCGATTAAATCGCCGTGCGGATCAAGGACGCAAAAGCCACTGCCATTTTCGAGGTCTTGATTGATCAGGTTTAGCATAAACGTCGATTTACCCGATCCGGTCGAACCGACGATATGAATATGTTTGCTCCGTTGCTCGTTCGATAAAGAAACGATTTGAGCTGTACCTTCGTGAAGGTTCTCACCCAGAACGACAGTGTTCCTTGCTCCGGCGTGAATCGCTAGCGGGGGCGCGGATTTGGTCACCCTTGTCTCAGTTCTGAATTTCTCCGATCTGAGCGAGGACGCGGGAAGATGAACCAGCGAAAGAAGCTCGGTGCTGTTTACGATCATGCCGCTTCTGCGTGTCTGGCGCATAAGAAGATCATCTTCGTGAGACATCTCATCGTACCCGTCATTCGATAGGGGAATAAGCTCATTCCCGTTTGGATTGGCTGTATTCGTGAAAACCGAGATCAATGCAGTGCCTAAACGTCTAACGAGATTCCACGAACGGGCTTCGTCGAAGGTGATCGCACCCACCCGGATAACCGCCGAGAATAGCGGCTGGGATATCTTCTGCTTTAATTGCTCCGAGATTTGCGGAGCGTTGGCGAACACCGAATTACCCGCATAGGTGGTTGTCGCCCAAAGTGCATTATTTGCCCATTCATGCTG
>JANPDK010000149.1:0-10560 GCA_031431415.1 Acidobacteriota bacterium
CGTGCAAAGTTTCAACGATAGGGCGCTGAAGCTGCTCGCCCGCGGCCATGATGCAAATGATGCGAGGAACACATTTGCGATGCTCCGCAATGCAGGTTTTGATAACGTCAGCTTTGACCTGATCGCCGGGTTGCCGGGGCAGACGATGGACGATTGGAAGGCAAATCTCGACGAAGCGATCACACTCTCGCCCGAGCATATCTCATTGTATCTATTAGAGATACACGCCGGCACGCCGCTCGCCGAACAGGTTCGCAGCAGGCGCCAGCCAGAGCCCGATCCCGAACTCGCCGCCGAAATGTATGAGCTAATGCTCGACCGCCTCACTGCCGCAGGATACGAGCAATACGAGATTTCAAACTTCTCACGGCCCGGCTTCGAGTCGCGTCACAACACAAAATATTGGACCCTCGATCCGGTATTCGGATTCGGCGTCTCCGCGCATTCATTTGATGGACGCCAGCGCTATGCGAACGAACGCGACACCGCAAAGTATGTCGAAATGATCGAATCGAACAAAACCGCAGAAGTTATGCGGGAGGATATTGATATCGCGTCCGAGTTTGTGTTTCTCGGACTGCGGCTTGAGAATGGTATCGATCCCAACGAATATGAAAACCGATTTGGCGTCGACCTGATCAAGAAATACAGCGGCGAGATCAATGGATTGGTCGACTCTGAACTCGTAACTCTGGCGGATCGGACCCTGCGGCTTACGCTAAAAGGAAAGCTCTACTCAAACGAAGTCTTTGCCGTATTTGTATGAAGAATTTTGCCAGTCTAGCCTTTGTTTTGTGTGCCTTGGTCTTCCCAGCTTTTGCTCAGGAATTGCCAAAGGTCAATCGCGAATTCCGCGCTGTCTGGGTTGCGACGGTTGATAATATCGATTTTCCGACAAGAAAAGATCTCACGATCGAGCAGCAAAAAGCGGAGCTGATCGCGATCCTTGATCTTGCCAAAAAGATACGGCTTAATGCGGTGATCTTTCAGGTGCGGCCGATGACGGATGCGGTTTACGCGTCAAAGCTGGAGCCGTGGTCTGAGTTTTTGACGGGACAGATGGGAAAGCCGCAGGCGTTTGATCCGCTCACATTTCTTGTCGCCGAAGCTCACAAACGCGGCATTCTCGTCCACGCGTGGTTCAATCCATATCGGGCTTATCATCCGGCTGCTAGGACGATGTCAGATGAACACGTCTCAAAGAAGCAACCGTTGATCGTGCGGCAATACGGCCGATACATGTGGCTCGACCCGACCGAACCGGACGCGCGTGAGCATTCGCTGAAGGTCATTGCAGATGTTGTTCGACGGTATGACATCGACGGCGTGCATTTTGACGATTATTTCTATCCGTATGCCGAAACTGATGCGGGCGGCAAGAAGGTAGATTTTCCCGATCAACAGAATTATGACGAGTATCTTCGAACTGGGGCAAAAATGACCATTGCGAGCGGTGTAAAACGCATCCCGCTCGGGCGCGATGATTGGCGACGTTGGAATGTAAATACCTTTATCGAAGAAGTCGGTCGTGAGATCAAACGCATCAAGCCAGAGATTATGTATGGTATTTCGCCATTCGGTATCTGGCAGCCCTTGCCTGAGAGGGACATCACCGGCTTCAACGCATACAAGGAGCTTTACGCCGATGGCCGGAAGTGGCTCCAGGATGGCACGGTCGATTATCTGGCTCCGCAACTTTATTGGGAAACGGCACGCAAAGGTCAGAGTTTTCCGGTCTTGATCGATTGGTGGAAGTCGCAGAATGCAAAGAACCGCCACATCTGGGCCGGCATTGCGGCATATCGCATTGGATCGACCCCTACATTTACAGTCGCCGAGATAGCTTCGCAGATAGAAAAGACGCGCTCTTCGGATGCAACGAAAGGAGCGATATTCTTTAGCCAAAAGTCACTGCGAAACGACGTGGGTCAAATTCAGAACACCCTGATAAATGAGGTCTACAAAACCGATGCCGTCATTCCAAGATCTCCGTGGATCAAGGTGCCGAAGATCTCCGCACCCGTCGTGACGGTCAAAAATGTTAGGGAATTCGTCCGTGCAAACTGGCGAGAAAAAGGAAACCGCAAGGCGTTTTGGTTTGTCGTCTACGCTAAAGACAAGGATGGCTGGAGCCATAGCGTTCTGCCAGCAAGCGAGCATTCGATCTCGCTGTCAGCCTCGCGAAAGATTGAAAAGGTTATCGTGAGAAGTGTCGATCGGCTCGGAAACGAGAGCAATTGAGGATACTAGAAGGGAATATTAAACGCAGAGATCGCTGGGACCGCAGAAAAAAGAAAACAGATTTCTTCCTGTCTCCGCGTACTTTGCGATCTCTGCGTTTATTTATTCACTTTGGTAATCCGTCCGTCGACAACGGGCGAGATCGTCGAATTCGGCGAGTTTTTGATTGCGGCCTCGAATACATCCGAATCTTTCGGAGCCGTTACGGCATCGGTTAGAAGTTTTCCGTTTTTTAGCATCGTATAGCCATCGCCACCGCGTGAGTAGAGGAAATCGGAAGTCGCTATCGTATACTGAGACGTATCATCCACGAGTTCGCTGTTATCCAGGCTGAGACCGACAATTCTGCTGCCTACCGATTTTGTTGAATCGTACTTAAATCGCACTCCCGAGACCTGAGCGAAACGTCCCGGTTCGTTGTCTTCTCCAGGACCGCTTCGAGCAACGCTGTGTTCAAGAATCTGTTTGAGCAATTTGCCGCTAACCTGAATCTTTATTATCGGGTTGTTGAAAGGCAGGATCGACAGCACGTCGCGTTTTGTCAGCGGGCCGGGTTGGTAGGTCAGATCTGCACGGATCGAGCCGCCATTGACGAAACCGATGTCGGCTTTGACCGCTTCGCGATACGAATCGGCTACAAAATTACCGATGTTGGTTTCCTTCTGACGATTTGAATGCGATAGAGCATCAAGCTCGACCGAAGTAGCTCCGACCTTGACGGCTAGTTGTTCCAATAGGCCGCGATATTTCTCGAATATTGGAGCGAATTCCGGTGCGTCGGCGATCGCATCTGTCACCGGAATTATCTCCCAATCAAAACTTTCCAGCCGTTTCGTTTTCGAGTTGAAATTGAGATTAAATTTGCCCAGCTCACGAGCATCGGCGGTCATCTTGAATATCGGCGTGCCGTTTGACGAGGACTGCAACAGCGTGTGTTCGTGGCCGCCGAGGATCAGGTCGAAGTCGGCACAAGTCGCGAGCTTCTTGTCCTGCGCCATAAATAGATGCGTCAGGCCGACAACGGCATTTACCTTCTTTCGCACACGCATCTCGCGAACTAATTTTTTGGCAGTTGTGCAATAGTCGGTGACAGTTAGGCTGTCTTCCATCGAGGAGGTCTGTTTTGTTTCAGGCAGCAGAAGCCCGATAAAGCCGATCTTCACTCCGCCGATCTCGCGAATAACGTAAGGCGGCGTGTCGGCAAAGATCTTTTTTGTTTTCGTGTCGATCACGTTGGCACCGAGCCAGGTGAATTTCGACTCCTTCATTCGAGCCAGCAGATCGGCTGTTTTGATATCGAATTCGTGATTGCCAAAAACCGCATAGTCGATCCCGACCATGTTCCACGCATCGATCATCTGCGAGCCCTTGTAGGTTCGCGTCTCGACGGACGGTGAAAGGGTATCGCCTCCGAGCGTGAAGATCGTATTAGGATTCTCCGCAAACGCTTTTTTCTTAAGAGTTAACAGACGTGCGAGTCCACCGCGTTTACCACCTTCGACCGGTGTGAATTGGTAAACGTCGTTGACATGCAAAATTGTTACGCGGATCGTTTGCCCGAAAACCGAGGGCGAGCAAGCGAGAAAAATAATAAGGAACAAGAAGTTTCGCATCGACTTAACCAACCTTGAGATGTGTGCGTGCTTCCCAGAGTTCCGGGAAAAATTTCTTTGTCAGAGTAGTCATCAGATAGCCGACACCCTCGCTGCCGCCGGTGCCGCGTTTCATGCCGAGCATTCGCTCGACCATCAAGATGTGATTGTATCGCCATGATACGATCAATTCGTCGTGCTCGATGAGCAGGTCCTGCATGTTGTAGAGCTCGGCGTATTTTTCGGGTTGTGTCAGAATCTCGACGGCGGCCTCGGTTCGTTTTTCACTGGTGTCGATGGTAAATCCGCTGTGAGCCACGAGATCCCAGAAAGCATCCGCAAGCGAGCGCGTCGCAAAGCGCTGGGAGAGCCGTTCGTGAGCGAAGCTATCATTCTTAAATGTCGAAAGTATTTTTTCGTCCTTGGCCCCCGAAACAAATTCGAGCTCGCGAAACTGCATCGATTGGAATCCGCTTGCGGGGTTCAATTTGTCGCGGAACTCCAAAAATCCGATCGGCGCCATCGATTCGAGAACGTGTATTTGCGTGACCAGTATCCGCTCTATTGAGATAACGCCGCGCAAACTGTGATTTGCTCGAAACATCCGCCCTTCGTCGAGCCACTTTATCGTCGCGTCGATCTCGTGCAGGATCTGCTTGAACCAAAGTTCGTATGTTTGGTGGATGACGATGAACAAAAGTTCGTCATGGCTGACCGGTTCTGAGAGCGTCCGCTGCAGCTCGAGCAGCTCCGGGACACGCAGATATTCGTTATAGGACAGGGTCGGTTCTTTGCCGTATTCGCTTGCCATAAAATGCGGTATTTACCGCTCAATCTTCGGTTATTGCGGTATTTATGTCAATTTTCTGATAAATTCGGCTAAAACCATAAATTTCTCTTGACAGAGCGTGCAGATTTGGTTAAATTTTGCTTCGTCTATCAACACAAAACATAAAAAATTACCCGAAGATCTTGCAGTTTAAGATTTCATTTTCTTTTGGTAAGTCTGTGTGGAAATAGATCTTTTACCGCACCCGCGATTCGGCCGTAAACGGACGGAGCAAGATGTGGTTTATTCTTTTGCCGTTCGAGCGAACGGTGAAATTTGAGGTACCAAGTTTTATGGAGGATTTACTAGTGATGTCAAAAGCAATCGGCAAGGTCAAATGGTTTAACAATGCAAAGGGTTATGGGTTTATCGAGCAGCCGGGCGAGCAGGACATTTTTGTCCATTACAGCGCGATCGGCGGCGATGGCTATAAGACCTTGATTCAAGGTGACGAAGTTGAGTTTGAGGTGACTAATGGGCCAAAAGGTCCGCAGGCCGAGAACGTGATGAAGGTTGCGTAAAAACGCTTCAGAAATTTAAAGGGCTGACTGAAACTCTTACGTTTCGGACAGCCCTTTATTTACATGATGGTAAGTCGTGTCAGCTTAGCTCTTCACCCTTTGTCTTGAGTGTTCGCCGCCAAAGCTCGCGATACGAGGTAAAGCGGGCGACAAGCGTGTTAAATTGGTAACGCTGTGCGTAGGAGAGATTGCGATTGTCGGCGACGCGTTTGATAAAAGATTCGAGCCGGGCACGAGCCTCGAGCGGAGCACGCTTCGTGGCACCATTAAAAAAGATGTCGAAGTCGATCTTGAGCTTGCGAATATCGTCTTCCATGCGCGATATCTGCATGTCGATCTCGACGGCCTCATCTGCCTTAACCTGCGACTCTCTATATAATTTGTTTCCGATAAGTGCCATGGTTTGAAAAAGGGGAGAACTGAAGGCGCGGGAGCACCTATTTAAACGAAATGCCCAATCCGAGGTAATTCCAGCAATTCAGGGCTTTTCGGTTAAAATAAATTTATGCCGCGAACGTCCGCAATAAAATCTGGTTCGGCTCTCCGCGCTCTGCCTTCGATCGACGTAGTGTTGCGGAGCGAACGGATCCGACAAGTCGCCGTTTGCGTTGGCGATTCGCGAGCGTCAGATCTCGCACGGATGGCCGTCTCTCAACTGCGAAGCGAAGTAGCAGCGGGTAAGGTGCGAACGAAGGAGCAACTCCTGACCGATGCGATCGAGCGGCTCGAGCATTTGAGCTATGTCGAGCAGATGGCCGGAACGCGAAAGGTGATCAATGCAACAGGCGTCGTCATTCATACCAATCTTGGCCGCGCCCCACTATCGAATGCGGCTCGTCAAGCCGTTCTTGAGGCGACGGGATATTGCACCCTCGAATATGATCTAGTTGCCGGCACGCGAGGCCGTCGTGGACGGCGGGCGGAGGATCTGATCGTACTGCTAACCCGTGCTGAGGATGCGTTGATCGTCAACAACTGTGCGGCCGCGGCCTTTTTTGTGTTGACTGCCTTCGCGGCTGGTGGCGAGGTCGTAATTTCACGCGGTGAGATGGTCGAGATCGGAGGAGACTTTCGCGTGCCGGACGTGTTGTCGCAATCGGGCGGCACGCTGCGCGAGGTCGGAACCACGAATCGGACAAGACTCCCCGACTTTGAGAAGGCGATCAATAAGAAGACCCGCGTTATTCTGCGTGTTCATCCATCGAACTATCGTATCATCGGCTTTACGGCGATGCCTTCGCTTTCTGAAATGGCGGCTCTTGCTAAAAGACACAAGATTCTGCTTTACGAAGATATCGGCTCGGGAGCCCTTATCGATCTTTCGGAATTTGGATTGAATGACGAGCCGGTTGTGAGCAAGTCCATCGCTGATGGGGCCGATGTTGTGACGTTCAGCGGCGACAAACTGCTCGGCGGGCCGCAGGCCGGCATCATTGCCGGGCGAAAGAACGTTATTGAAAAGCTCAGAAAACATCCGCTCTACCGCGCTCTGCGCGTTGACAAGCTGACCTACGCGGCTCTCGAAGCCACGCTCGAATCGCATGTGCGAGGAACCGCTTCGAAAGAGATACCCGTCTTACAAATGCTGTCGATGACAAGAGAACAGTTGGAAAAGCGTGTGAGCGTTTTTGTAAAGGCGATTCGTACAAAACTCGGACGAACGAGCAAGGTAAAGATCGAAACCATTTCAGGCATCTCCGCGGTCGGCGGTGGCGCAGCTCCCGCCGTGCAACCGGAAACTACGCTCGTCGCGATCACTCACAAAACAATATCTGCTCAGACTTTAGAACAATATCTCAGGCTCTCGAAGACGCCGGTCGTTGCGCGGATCATTAGCGATAAAGTTGTTATCGATCTGAGAACTGTTGCTCCATTAGAGGAAGAAGAACTTATCGCCTCACTCGTAAACGCGCTTAAAAACTAGTCTCTCCCGGCAAAATCACTCATCAGCTCGACCAGCCGCTCAATGCCTTCCTTCGGAAACGCATTGTAGATCGATGCACGAATGCCGCCGACGCTGCGGTGACCTTTGAGTCCGTCAAGGCCATAAGCCGTTGCTTCGGCACAGAATTGGGAATCGAGTTCGGTGGACGGAAGGCGAAATGTGACATTCATCAGTGACCTTGCGGACTGTTCGGCGTGGCCGGTGAAAAAACCATCGCTATTATCGATTGCCTTGTAAAGTACGGCGGCCTTCTCGGCATTTTTTGTGGCCATGCCTGTTAGGCCACCTTGTGCGACAAGCCATTCGCAAACAAGGCTGATGATGTAAATCCCCCAGGTATTCGGCGTATTTAGCATTGAACCGTTTTCAGCTATCGCACGATAATCGAGCATCGAATGCTGCTGAGGCGGTACCCGTTCGAGGATGTCTTCGCGAATGATGACCAGTGTGACGCCGCTCGGGCCGATATTCTTCTGCGCACCGGCGTAGATGATCGCGTACTTCTCGATATCTATCGGTTTCGAAAGGATATTAGACGAGGCGTCGCAGACGACCGGCACGCCGTGCCCATCGAGGTCATATTTGAACTCAACGCCGTCGATCGTCTCGTTTGAAACGTAATGCAGATATCGGGCGTTGCTGCTCGGCACGATCTCGGCCTGTTCCGGGATTGACCTAAAACCTCGGGCCTCTGACGAAAAGATGATGTTTGTATTTCCACATTTCACCGCTTCTTTTGCGGCCATTGTTCCCCACGCTCCGGTAACGACATAGTCGGCTGTCTCGCCAGACGCGAGAAAATTCAGCGGGATCATCGAGAACTGCAGGCGTGCACCGCCCTGCAAAAACAGAATGCGGTAGTTCGACGGAACGTCCAAAAGCTCGCGAATCCCGCGCGTCGCTGAGTCGAGGATCGTCTCGAAATACGTCGAGCGATGGCTCATTTCCATCACGCTCATGCCGCTGTTGCCGAATGACAGCATTTCGTCACGAGCCCTTTTGAGCACCTCGACGGGCAGCATCGCCGGGCCTGAACTGAAGTTGTAAATCCGCTTTTCCATGGCGATCGATCAAAATCGTAAAACGATAAGATATCATACGAAAGGACGCTGACTATTATGGCTTCGGATTTTTGCTATTCTTGCGATAGAATATTCAAAATCAACAAACTCTTTTAAAGGGTTTAGCATCCTAACAGGCGCGTTTTTAGCGTCGTCAGGAAAAATCTCGGAGGATCGCCATGTTTCGTAAATCTTTTATTAAATTCTTTTTTGTCGCGGCAATTGCTGCTTTTGGTTCGATATCCGCACTGGCTCAGTCGTCCCCGGTTAGTGGCACGGTCGAGGTCGTAAATGCCGATGGTAGCCGCGCACCGGTTGCCGGAGCAACGATCGAGTGTTTTCGCACCGATATCAAGGCAAGCCAGCCAGCCGCAAAGACCAATGCCAAAGGGCAGTTCAGCTTTGCGGGCTTGCAGCTCGGCTGGACATTTGTTCTGTCTGTTAGCGGCCCCGGAATCGCTCCGAACTATATGCCAAACGTCCGTGGCGGACAGGAAAAGATCCTGATCACGGTCTACCCGGGCGACGGATCTAAGATGCCTGAAGACGAAGTGCGTAAAGCCGTAACGACCAAGAGCACCGGCACGAGCGCCACCACTCAGCCTCAAAACACCGATGAAATGAAAAAGGCTCAGGCTGATTTCGAGGCTAAGAAAAAAGAGGTCGAAGAAAAGAACAAGAAAGCCTCAACCGCCAATGAGGTCACAACCCGTTCGATCAAGGAAGGTAAGGAGGCGATGGACGCGAAGAACTATGACGTGGCCATTATCAAATATCAGGAAGGCTATGCGGCCGACCCTGATTTCGTCGGCAGCGCTCCGATCTTTCTTCTAAACAAGGGAATTGCGCATACGCAACGTGCCGTCGAAACGCACAACGCCAGCGTAAAGACATCCGACGCGACCGAGAAAGTAGCCGCAGCCGGAAAAGTAAGGCAAGATCTGCTTGATGCCGCCGAAGGGTATCTTAAAGCGATCAATATTCAGAAGAAAGCCCCATCGGCGGATATCTCAGATCGCGCCAATTTTGAGGCTGTACGGATAAATCTCCTGCGTGCGTCTATTGACGCGTTCAAAAGGGCAGTCGAAACAGAGCGCGTTGATCCGACCATCATTGACATCGCGAAGACGCTGATACCCGAGTACATGACGGTCGAGACAGAGTCGGCACGAAAGGTTGCCGTATCGCTCGTACTTCCGGATATGTATCGGATCCAGGGCGATTCTGAGAACGCGATCGCCGGTTATAAACAAATGCTTGAGACGTCGCCCGATAATCCTGATGCTCTGGTCGGAGCTGGCCTGAGCCTGGTAAATCTTGGTTTTATCAATGACGACAAAGCCAAGCTACAGGAAGGAGCCAACTATTTGCAGAAGTTTGTAAGCGTCGCTCCGGATACGCATAAACTAAAGGTCAGCGCCGCCGACTCGATCAAGTACCTTAAGGAGCAAAATATTACGCCGGTGAAATCAACCGCTCCTAAAAAGAAGCCGTAACAGCGGTTCAGACAATTTCTTTATTACTGCCGGGCTCGTTCAGATCGAGTCCGGCATCTTTTTTTGTCACAAACTATCGCCAGACGGTGTTCTCCATTTGTATCGCAAACAAAATCAAAGCCCGGAGGCACCAATTGTGAAAAATAGTATCGTCAGAACCGCACTTACTCTTAGCTTCGCTTTCATAATAATCGTCATTGGAAAGTACGTGATCGTCGCCCAGAATCCCATCACCGGCGATTGGAAAGCCGACGTTCGCTCTGAAAAGCAGGAAAGCAGCTTCTTTTTGCGTGTTCCATGTTCCACCATGGAACACATGGAACACATGGAACATCGTTTTTAACGTGGTTTAACGTCCCAGAGCGGCCAAAACGGTATGACCAAATGCAAAATGTATGACCCACACGACATTTTGTATGACCAAACTGGCGTTTTATATGACCAAACCACGTCCCAGTATGACCCACGAGCACTTTTTATGACCGCAATTTATGACCAAAACGCATTTTGTATGACCAAAGTGCGGTAATTTGTTCCAGGGTGGAACAAAAAGCTCGCGTATGCGACATCGCTTTGACCGCATAGCGGTCGTTGATTGTAGCCGTGGGTCCTAACCCACGGAATAACGATCGAAACGGATTTTTGTCGCGTCAGCGACATTTGAATCGTGCGTGGAATTTCAATCGTCACGCCGTGACGGGGAATTCGATCGGGCTACGTGACCGTGGGTTCGGACCCCATTCGCGCCAACTTAAGGGAAAAAGAATGGAAAAGAGATGACATAATGAAGGTGCAAAAAACAATCCTGTAAAGGAGTGAAAAACTTCAAAATGGCATCTCTATTAATAGGAAATAGCACTTTTTCGAGAGTTGTT
>JANPDK010000150.1:0-22185 GCA_031431415.1 Acidobacteriota bacterium
TTCAGGTCGCTCCAGTTTGGAAAACGCTTGGCGGCGGCTGGTTTATACCTGAGAACCTGACTGCTTTCAACGTAGGCGATGAACCGTTCCAGGTCGATTGTATAGTCGGCAACTGCGTCATCTTTCCTGCTGCTGCGATTCGCGAATGCGGACTGATGGACGAAGAGAAATTCCCGCACGGTTGGGGCGATGCACAATATATTGAACGGTTTCGCCGGGCAGGTTGGAATCTGCTGGTCGATCCCCGAGCCTTGATCTGGTGCGAACCGAATACCTATCCGCCCTCGCTGCACACAATGCCGATCGGCCGCATGTTCGAGGTGCTTTTCAAAGACCGCCGCCATCCGCAAAACCTCCAGCGCCAGTTTATCGCCCGCTGGGAATCGGCGCCGTCTAAATTGAAGGCGGTTGTTTCATACCTTATCTATGTAGCAAATTTAGCGGCAAAATCATTATTTTTCGGTGCTGGTAGGCTTGTATCGATGACTGGGAAAATATTCTTAAGTGTCGCGCGTGCCTACACATATTGGTCGCCGGTCGATAGAGGTAAATACAGATTGTTGACTCTGGCAATGAGGGTGACACCAGAATTGCCGCCGCCCACGGTTGTAAAGACGCGGGATGGATGCCTTATCCGGGCCGATCTAAGCTCAGGCATGCACACGTTTGTCTATTTTCTTGGCGACTACGAACCAGCGATAAGTGACCTTGTACGCTTACTGGTAGACCCGGGAAAAGTATGCATCGATGCCGGAGCGAATTTTGGCTGGTATTCGATACTATTTAACAAACTGGCAGGAAAAGAAGGACAAGTACACGCCTTCGAGCCTGTGCCGAAGACGTTCGCTGAGCTTACCGAAAATTTTGAGCTTGCGGGTTCACCAACAAATCTCCATATCAACCAGATTGCTCTCGCGGAGAGTCCGGGTGAACTAACGATAAATCTATTCGCTGGAATGCCCTCCGGTCACGCGTCTCTTTCCGATCAGGGAAGAACGGATGCGACTCATTTCACGTGCATTTCAATGGCTCTTGACACATACCTTGCCGATCGCAGGATCGGACAGGTAGATTTTGTAAAGGTCGATATCGAGGGAGCTGAGCTTGGATTCCTACAAGGTGCTCGAAGCTTGTTCTCACAGCCAAACCCGCCCTTCATCGTGATGGAAATGGCCCTTAACCAGTCCAAGAACTTTGGATACAGGCCGGATGACCTGATTCGTTTTATCAGCGAACAAAATGAATATTCCTTCTACAAGATCGAGGAATCGTCCAGGACTTTGGCTAGAATTAACGGTTTCGCATCAGACGATATCGGGGCAAATGTACTATGTGTCCCGAGGACGAGGATCGAGAGTCTTGATCGTCTGAAGAATTGGCTTAGAATGGATCCCGCCCAGGAATAGGTGGTCTTTCGATTCTCGAAGGCATATGAGGGTTTTCGATAGCTCAAAACTTCTGCTTTTTACAGCATTCGCCGGGTTGATAGCGTTCGTGTGTGCGCCTGTCTGGAGCGTTAATACGTTTGTCAATCAAGACGGTAGTCCGCATTTGTACAATGCCTATTTGATGGGCCAGATCCTCGGTGGAAATCAGGCGATCCAGAGCTTTGTTTCGTTAAATCCCCATGCGATACCAAACTTGACCGGACACTGGTTGCTGGCGGCAATGCTCCCGATTTTTGGGGCGGCCGCGACAACCAAGATATTCGTCACGGCACTGTTCGCGATCTTCGTCGGTTCTATTGTGTGGCTGCGATACCAAACTGCTGGCCGAGAGGGAATCGGGATCTGTCTTTTGCTGGCAACCGCTCTGGGGCTGAACTGGCCATGGCTGCTCGGTTTCTATAATTTTATTTTAGCAGTCTCGGCCCTAGCCTTTACCCTGGGCCTTTGGTGGCGTTGGCGTGAGCAAGTCACGATCTCTCGCGCACTGATCCTCCTCGGGTTGCTCATATTTACGTTCTTTAGTCATCTTGTAAGCTTTGCCTTGCTTTGTTTTTGTCTAGGGTCTTTAACCCTTTTTCACTATCGCGGCCTAGGGCGAAAAAATAGTCTACTCATATTCGGAATTCTTGCCCTGACGGCACCTCTGGTTCTTAACTTTCTTTTCCTGGGATTGACAGACGGTGGATTTCAGCCGAATTGGCAGCATCTTGGTAATACGGTCGACTTTTCCGGGATCATTCGGCAATTGGCCGCTGCCGACCCGTTTGTTCTGATGACGAGGCGCTCGATCCCGTTTGTCGATGAACGATCCGGAGCGTTTGCTCTTTTTGCTCCATCGGTTTGGATCGGCGGGGCGATCTTGCTGCTGCTCTGGGCCACATTTCGGCCGAAGGGCCCGGCCGAAGATAAAAGTCGAGGCAATGTTGGATGGATCGTCGTGTCGGTCGTGTTTCTAGTCTTAGCGTTCGTCGGACCTGATGATTTTGGTTCAGTCCATGGCGGCTTTCTGAGAGAACGCATATTACTTGTCTCGTTGATCTGCTCAGTACCTTTCCTAAGACTTGTTCCAGGAAAGCCACTTATTCGAGTGGCGGGAGTTGCGCTGGGTTTTGTCATCATATTGCAAACCGCCGTCCTCTGGGAGTATGCTCCCTGGGCGGAGTCGATCGCAAAACATTTTCAAATGGCTAAAGGCCATATCGGCGATGAAGAAAGTCTGGGTTCGGTAATATTTGTGCAGGATAAAAGCCGCTTCCGTCCAATTCCGACGGCCAGTCTAAGTCCATTGCTCGGAATTGGCAAAGACGGCAGGGTCTGGGATAATTACGAGCTTGGCTACTATCTTTTTCCGGTGATCGCGAGGACTCGGGGGGATGAGGCTTTCGTTTCGGCCTTTCGCGAGGCCAGCACCTATAACCTCGACGATCCGAGTGAGAATGTAGCTGACAAGCTGAAACGGCTTGAGACACTGCTTGAAACTGAAAATCGGCGCATCGAGGTTCTTCTGGTCTGGAACGAACAACCCGAGTTTATTCCAATTAGGTCGAAATGGTTCGAGACCGAGCCGTATTTTGTTTCCGGTGACCTAAGACTTTATCGACATTCCGTGCGCTGATCAGTACCAAGCTCATCTTAGATCGATAGACTCAGCGTATGTCTGATCCGAAACCAAACCGACAACTATTATTCGTATGGAACTACCTCGAGTGGGGCGGTGCCCAGATATATTTTCTCGGTATCATGAAGTTGGCTAAGGCCGATTGGGACATCACCGTTCTTTTGCCAGAGGGCTCGGATGCCAAGCTTCTGAGTTTTCTCGACACCGTCGGTGTTCGATATGAGTTTCTAAAGGGCAGGTTTGATCTTGGAGCAGCACCGTCACTGCGGCGCAAACTAGAGCGTCGGCTCAATATTTTGCGGTCCGAGATAAATGTCTTTAACCATCTACGCAAATTCGATCTTCGCAGCAGCGTTCTTCACATCGAAGCGGCCCCGTGGCAATCCGCGACGCTCCTCACGGCGCTGTCGATCGTGCGGCGGGCAAATATTTTCGTGACGCTTCACAACGCGTTGCCGGACGCACCAGTTTGGCGCGAGTTTGTGTGGAAATTCAAGATCGGGGTGGTCTCGCGGCTTCCAAATATCAGGTTATTTGCATCAAATAAGGATACTAAAGCCAGATTTCGGCGTTGGGTAAGCGATAAGTTTTTTCAAACGATCAAGGTCACTTACACTACGGTCAACCCGACTGAGATTGATGCGGTCCGTCGAGCTATAACGGATAGGGCCTTGATCCGAAAACGGCTCGGCATTCCGGCTGACAAATTCGTTGTTATGTGCGTTGGCCAGTTTGTAGATCGAAAGGGAAGGTGGATCTTTCTTGAGGCAGCCCGGTCGGTGTGCGAAAAACACCGGGAGATCCATTTTGCCTGGCTCACGTCGAGCGATATATCGAGTTTGGATAAGCAACGAATTTCTGACTATGGACTCGAAGATCGTTTCCATTTGATCGACGCTGGAAAGGTTGGTTCGGAACGCAACGACATTCTCGCTACATATGCGGCGGCCGATGTTTATGCATTAGCGAGCTATGTCGAGGGCCTGCCGGTCGCACTGCTTGAGGCAATGGCTATGGGTGTTGCGAGTATCTCGACAAACATCAATGCCATCCCGGAGGCGATTAAACACGAGGAGACGGGCCTATTGATCGAGCCGGGCCGGGCCGGTCAGTTGGCCGACGCGATCATAAGGCTTTACGAGGATGCGGCGTTACGCGACCGCCTCGCGCGAAACGGACGCGACTTTGTTGTTGCCAATTTCGACGAACGCTCCGCGTCAGCAATAGCGATAGCTGCTTACGGACAAGCTCTCGCCGCTCGAGGCAGATAATGGTCGTTCTCGTCCAAACGTGGCAAAATGAGGATGTTGCGGCGGTGTTTTCCAATTAGTTCCTATGACTTTTGAGAAGGATTTTCAGCTCGTTCAGAGAGTAGACCTAATTCGCCGCGAATGTGCCGGCAAACGGGTTCTGCACCTCGGTTGTACTAACTTTCCATATACCGAAGATTCGATCAAACACGACATGCTCCTCCATGCCGATCTTGCTAGGAACTCTGAGACACTTTATGGGATCGATTCCGACGCGACCGGCATCGCGTTGCTCAAAAACGCAGGGTTCGAGAACATCTATCAGGGCGATCTTGAAGATCTCGATCGCGTCGATCTCGATGAGAAATTTGACGTTATCGTCGCCGGCGAGATGATCGAGCATCTCAATAATCCGGGATTGTTCCTGAACGGGATCAAGCGTTTCATGCACGCAGATTCGCGTTTGATCCTAACGACGATAAACGCCTATTGCGGGATGCGTTTTGTGATGTATGGGTTTCGAGGAAAGCGTGGCCGCATCGAATTTGTTCACCCGGACCACGTTGCCTACTACTCATATTCGACGTTGAAGGTTCTGCTCGAACGGCACGCAATGCATGTCGACCGCTTTTTGTTCTATGATATAGGTACGGAACATCGGCCGCATAACCGTTGGTTTTTGAACATCTTAAATGACATTTGCGTCTCCATTGCCCCGCAGTGGGCGGATGGCATCGTCGCCATTTGCCGGCTGAAGTAGTCGTTACTCTATGGTCGTAAATTACGCCCAACGCACCGCAGGAATCGCACCAAACAAGATGGTGCTGTCCGCCCTCATCCTGATGGCGGTGTCTGTCGTCGTGGCCGCGTTTCTGCTCGGCGCTTTGACCGAGGCATTTGAATCATTTCCGTATTTCTTTCTTTTGCCATGGATCCTGGCACTTGCGGTTGTTCTCGCGATCCCGTCGGCTATCCTTCATTATCGCAACGAATTTAGCCTCGCAAATCCTATCGTTTTCGCGACCATCTCATATTTCGTACCGGCTTTCGTTTTTGGCGGTCTGTTTTTAGCGACCGGCTATTCGGAACCGTACTATCTGCCCTACATCCAGGACGCCGAATACAATCTGCCGTTGACGATCGTTCTCATCGGGCTCGGCTTTGCGAGTTTGTCGCTCGGCTATCTTTTACCCATCGGAAGTAAGATCGGCTCACTTACCAAACGGTTTCTGCCATCGGCCGACTATTCGGCAGACGCATTTCTGTTTCCGGGCATTTTGTTGCTGCTCCTTGGCGTGATGAACACGATCTTTGCGTTTACGGTGGGCCTGTTTGGCTATCAGATATCGGAAGAAACCAACATTTATGCCGGAATTATATATCTAGCGACGCTTTTTCGTGTTCAGGGCACGTTTTTGTTATGGCTGGTGATTTTTAAACAGAAAAAGTTTACCGCGATCTCGGCTGCGGTCATTGCCCTGATATTGTCCGTCGACCTGGGCTCCGCCATCTTCGCCGGTAACCGGGGGACCGTATTGCAGGTTTTCGTGGTGATGTTGCTGGCATATGTGTTTTCGGGGCGCAAGATCCTCGTGAAACATGCCGTTGTTGCGTCGATCGTGCTTTCGATCGGCATCGTTATTGGCATGATCTATGGCACGACCTTTCGCGTGGTCAAGGGAACCGAGGCCCAGCAGAGCAGCACTCAGTATGCAGACAATATCGTCAAAACAATTGATGAGGTCGGACGCCGATCCAGCTACGATTCGGTGAGTATGGGACTCACGATGCTGTCGGAACGGCTCGATATTGTTAGTACCGTGGCAGTGGTTGTCTCGAACTACGAGCAGTTAAAGCCATACGAAGAAGCGTACGGACTGGACAACAATATTTGGACGGATACGACGACATTCTTTATCCCGCGCGTGATCTGGATCGAAAAACCGGCAGCCTCGGATGCCCGTAAATATAGTGATCTTTACTTCAACGTCTCCGATTCGTCCTTTGCTATCACGCCGATGGGCGATCTGTTGCGTAACTATGGCATTATCGGCATTCCGATCGGAATGTTCATTCTCGGCCTGATCTTAAGATCTATTTATTCGTCACTCGTTGATGCAAATGGGACGCCTATCTGGAGGGCAATGCTTTATTTTATGCTCCTCACTACGGTCTCTTACGAAAGTTTTTACGGAACTATTATACCGACCTTGTTCAAGGTCGGCTTTACGGCGATCATAGGCGTTGTGATCGTGACGCTGATCGCCCGCAAATTAGATTCACAAAATAGGACAGCATCGATATGATCGTCTTTACAAACGGCTGTTTTGATATTATTCATCCCGGGCACATCGATTTGCTGAGTCGGGCACGCGAGCTTGGGTCAAAGCTGATCGTCGGAATAAATAGCGACGAATCGGTCAGAAAAATCAAAGGCAGCGGGCGGCCTTTGCAAGATCAGGATTCGCGTCAGGCTGTTTTGCTCGGCCTCGATTCTGTCGATGAGGTCGTCATTTTTGATGAACCCACGCCAGAACGGCTGATCCGTGAACTGCGTCCAGACGTGCTGGTAAAAGGCGGGGATTGGCAGAGGGATGAGATCATCGGCGCCGATTTTGTGGAGAACTATGGCGGCAAGGTATATTCGCTGCCGCTGGTTGACGGCCATTCCTCAAGCTCGATAATCGAACGGATGACTAAGGACGAAGTGAAAGCGGAAGCGGATTCGTCGGGGTCGATCGCAAGTTCGTCGCTGGACGAACACTTGGGCGTCTTTTCGGCTCTGATCACTGAATGTTCTGAATCGATCGAAGAATGTGGACGGCTGATACTCGAGACCGTCTCGCAAGGGAACAAGGTATTGATTTGCGGAAACGGCGGCAGTGCGGCAGATGCTCAGCATATTGCGGCCGAGTTTGTAGGGCGGTATGAAACCGAGCGACGAGCATTGCCTGCGATCGCGTTGACAACCGATACCTCAGCCCTTACTGCGCTTGCAAATGACTTCGGCTTTGAGCGTATTTTTGCCCGACAGGTCGAGGCCCTCGCTGTCGACGGCGATTTGCTCATTGCGATCAGCACGAGCGGAAATTCGCCAAATGTGATCGCCGCCGTAATGGAAGCAAGGCGAAAGGGCTGTAAGGTAGTTGGAATGACCGGCTCCGGGGGAAAAAAACTAGCTTCGCTATGCGATGCCTGTCTTATAGTGCCGTCGGCTCGAACCGCACGAATTCAGGAAGCTCACATAACGATCGCCCATATTTGGTGCGAGATGGTAGACGAAATGGTCGCGAACTAAGACCAAGACACAAGCAAGGTACTATTCGAGTGAATATTCTGCAAAATATTTCCAATGTCAAAATTCTCGTCGCGGGCGATGTAATGCTAGACCGTTACTGGTGGGGAAAAGTGGACCGTATCTCACCCGAGGCTCCGGTTCCGATCGTTCGACTTGAGGAAACAAGCGTCGTTGCGGGCGGAGCGGCAAATGTCGCGGCAAATCTCGCCGGATTGGGGGCCAAGCCCATTCTTTTCGGCGTTTGCGGGTCTGACGAAGAGGGAAATCTTCTCGCAAATATACTTTCAGGCTCCGGCATCGATCCCGAAAACATTCTCACCGTGTCAGATCGAAGAACCACAGTAAAGACGAGGATCGTCGCACATAGCCAACAGGTAGTTCGGATCGATCAGGAATCTTCGAGTCCCATCACGGAGGAAGACGCGGCCAGATCGTTTGAAAATATCCGCCGTTCTCTGGGCAGTGTCGATGCCCTGATCCTCTCCGATTATGGAAAGGGCTTTCTCACACCTCAGCTCGTATCTCAGTTGATCGCCGAGGCGCAAAGTCTCAGCAAGCCTGTATTTGTCGACCCAAAAGGACTGGACTTTTTAAGATATAAGGGAGCGACGGTGATCACGCCTAACAAACGCGAGGCCGCCGATGCATGCTCTCTTGATATCAGTTCAAGCGATGTCGTCGACCGGGCAGGGGCGACACTCCTTTCGGATCTTGAACTCGAAGCCGTTTTGATTACCGAAGGTGAGAATGGCATGACCTTATTCCGGGCGGACAAGACACCCGTACATTTGAACACCCTCGCCAAAACTGTTTTTGACGTGACCGGAGCCGGCGATACAGTTATTGCGACATTTTGCGCCGCTGTAGCGTCTGGACTTGATTTCGCTTCCGGTGCCCGCCTCGCCAACGCGGCTGCGGGACTAGTCGTCGGCCGCGTCGGCACAACCGGGATCACCCGCGAAATGCTTACCGAGTATCTCACCGGGCAGGAAAGGTTCATCCACGCATGACACGACTCCTTTTTGTCGAAAGAAACCGCCCGCATCCCGGGAGTGTCGAAAGAGTATTTCGACAGATCGCACGCGATCTCTCGACAGAAAAATTTGAGAGTGCGTTTCAATCAGTTCCATTTGGAAACGGGATCGCGGCGATCCTCAAAAACCTTTGCTTATTCCGCCGACGCAGTGCGGATATTTATCATATCACCGGCGATATTCACTATATTTCGCTTCTTCTCCCAAGAAAAAGGACTATTTTGACGATCCATGACCTTATTTTTCTCCGGCAACGTTCGGGGGTCAGGCGTCTACTTTTACAGAAGTTGTACCTTGGGCTTCCGCTGATGTGGTTGCGGTATTTGACGACGATCTCAGAGTCGGTTCGAGACGAGATATGTGAGATCGCCGGAATTTCGCCCGACCGCATTGTTGTCATCGAAAATCCTCTGAGAGAAGGGTTCGTACGCGACACCGGTCGGCCATTCCGAAAGGAGCGGCCCGTGATTCTCCAGATCGGCACGGCGCCGAATAAAAACCTCGTCAACTTGATCGAAGCTCTAAAAGGCATCTCATGCACGCTGCGGATCGTAGGGCGCATCGGCGTTCGCGAGACGGAATTGCTTCGAACGAATGAAGTTGATTTCTCTCATATTTATGACCTGGATGACGCCTCAATGATCGAGGAATATCGCAATTGCGACATTGTGGCTTTCTGCTCGACCTATGAGGGATTTGGCCTTCCCGTGATCGAGGCTCAAGCGATAGGGCGGCCGGTGGTTACAAGCGATCTTTCACCGATGAGCAATGTCGCCGGCGGGGGAGCCAGGCTTGTAAACCCATCGGATGTCAGTTCGATACGTTCAGCGGTCGTCGAGCTGATCGAGGATCCCGCCCTCAGAGAATCGATGGTCGCAGAAGGGTTTCGCAATGTTAAGAGGTTCGAGGCGAAAAAGATCGCGGAACAATATGAACGACTCTATGAAAAAGTGCTGGCGGGTGAATAAATGCGTGTTCTGATATTGGGCGGCAACGGCATGTTGGGCCACAAACTTGTTCAGGCGCTCGGCGAGGACTTTGAGACGTTTGCCGCGATTCGACGAGAATTCAGTTCGGTCGAGAGATTCGATATTTTCGATAGAGATCGGACGATAGCCGAGCTCGATGTAACCTCGCCCGAACGCCTTAGACAGGCTATTGCTCAAGTTCGCCCGGATGTCGTGGTCAACTGCGTCGGCATAATCAAGCAGATCGCGTCTACGCAGGAAACAATGGTGCAGATAAACACGTTGCTTCCCAGGAGCCTCGCTGATCTTTCGAAAGAGATGGGTTTCCGCCTGATCTCGATGAGCACCGACTGCGTCTTTTCTGGTTTGAAAGGAAATTGTACTGAGACACATGAGTGTGATGCCGAGGATGAGTATGGACAGACAAAATTTCGCGGTGAGGTGGCCCAGGATAACTGTCTGACCATTCGCAGCTCGATCATCGGCAGGGAACTCGACACAAGCCACAGCCTGATCGAGTGGTTTCTTACTAAGAGAAACCAAACAATCGGCGGCTATACTCGGGCTATCTATTCGGGATTTCCGACCATTGTCTTCGCAGAAATAATATCGAGCCTGATAAAAGACAACTGCGAAATGAGCGGCATCTTTCACATCTCCAGCGATCCGATAAGCAAATATGATCTTCTGACGCTCGCAAACGAGGCGTACGGCGCGAACATAACGATCGAGCCGGACGACAGTTTTGCAATTGACCGCAGCCTCGACTCGACCAACTTTCGCATCGCGACCGGCTTCAAACCGCCTACGTGGCCAGAGATGATCGAGCGAATGGCGGCCGACATTACGCCTTATGATCGATTCCATATGGCCGAGTGATTGCGGTTCGACGCTGTAGGAATGTTACTATTTCATTGAGCCAACGGCTCTCCATTCATGAACGAACTAGAAGGCAAACGAATACTCGTCACCGGCGGCACAGGTTCGCTCGGGCAGACATTGATCAAACGAATTCTCTCGGGCGAAATGGGAAAACCGGCCCGGGTAACTGTTTTTTCGCGTGATGAGGCGAAGCAGCATTACATGCGACTCGAGTATCTTGATCGCGACGCGGCGACTGACGACGTGATCTATGAAAATTGGCGGGACGCTCTAAATTTCCGCATCGGTGATGTGCGCGATTATCCCGCCCTGGTCGCGGCAATGCGTGAGACGGATATTATTTTTAATGCAGCAGCCCTAAAACAGGTTCCGTCCTGCGAATACTTTCCGTTTGAAGCCGTGCTGACCAATGTCTACGGTGCGGCAAATATCGTCCGTGCCGTTCGCGAAAATAATCTACCGGTCAAAAAGATCATCGGCGTCTCTACCGACAAAGCCTGCAAACCGATCAACGTCATGGGTATGACAAAAGCGCTGCAGGAACGCGTATTGATCGAAGCAAACCGCGATTGCAAAGGCGTACAGTTCAATTGCGTCCGCTACGGCAATGTCATTGCGTCGCGGGGTTCGATCATCCCGCTCTTTGTCGAGCAGATACAAAAGGGCCGTGAGATCACCGTCACAATGCCTGAGATGACTAGATTTCTCCTGAGCCTGGATCGTGCGGTCGATACCGTTTTTGAAGCGATCAGAAGTGAAGGCCGCGGCCTGACATTCGTGCCAAAGGTCGCCGCGGCGAAGATCACTGACGTTGCACTTGTTCTAATGGGCGACAAGAAAATACCGATATCTTACACCGGCATTCGTCCGGGCGAAAAGGTTCACGAGATCATGGTTTCCGAGGAAGAGTGCTTCCGCACCATCGATGGCGGAGATTATTACGTGATCCTGCCCGTTCTGCCGGAGCTACGTGGCGAAGACGATTTCACGCCTGCGCTGCCGAGCGAGTATTCATCAAAAGACAATAATCTTACTGGCGACGCCCTTCGATCTTTGCTTGAGAATTCGGGCGACGAGATACGACGATTCATGGCGACAGCGTAGAAAAGTTTTATGAAAGTAATGACCATTTTCGGCACCCGGCCGGAGATCATCAGGCTAAGTTTGATAATGCGACTGCTCGATCAGCATTGCGAGCACGTTACTGTTCACACTGGCCAGAATTACGACGAAACTCTGAGCGACATTTTTATTCAAGATCTCGAAGTTCGTACGCCGGATCATCATCTCGGAATTCGATCAGATAACTTTGGCGGACAGATCGGCCAAATTCTCTCACGAGTTGACGAACTTCTCGGAAGTGAAAAGCCCGATCGCGTTCTTCTTCTTGGCGACACGAACAGTGCACTGACGGCCATCGTCGCCGCCCGCCGGGGTATTCCGGTTTTTCACATGGAGGCGGGAAATCGCTGTTACGACGACCGCGTGCCGGAAGAGATAAACCGCCGCGTCATCGACCACTCAAGCACGATCCTGATGCCATACACCGAGCGTAGCAAGGACAATCTGGTACGAGAGGGAATCGAGCGCGACCGCATTTTTGTGACCGGTAACCCGATCAAAGAAGTTCTCGACACATTTGCGGACAATATCGAGCAAAGCGAGGCGATGAAATCGCTCACGGTGAAACCATTTGAGTACTTTCTCGTCACGCTCCATCGAGCTGAGAATGTGGACGAACCGGAAAGGCTCGCAGGTATTTTCGATGGCCTCAGTCAGGTTTCGACAAGGATCGGCAAGCCTGTACTCGTCTCCGTGCATCCGCGGACAGCCGAACGACTCGATCAAGGCGGCATCCGACCAGATCCGGCAAAGGTTCGTTTATTTAGCGCTCTCGGCTTCTTTGATTTTGTAAAACTCGAGAAAAATGCTCTCGCTGTATTAACCGACAGCGGAACAGTGCAGGAAGAATGTGCCATCTTTGGCGTGCCAAATGTTACGATACGCGACGTTACCGAGCGTCCCGAGACCATCGAGTGCGGCAGCAATATACTCAGCGGCTCCGAGGCTTCATCGATCGTCAGCGCTGTTGAAATAGCGATCTCACAACCGGCCGCGTGGACACCGCCTCGTGAATATATGGCCGAGAACGTTTCGCAAACCGTCAGCAAGATACTGCTCGGCTACACCAGTCTTCGGCGGCATACGTCATAACAGAAATGGGCGAAGCCACGCCGCAACAACAGCAACATCGGCCTGTCAAAACTCACGACAACACGCTTTGGGTACTTGCCGAGGTCTATTATCCCGAAGAAATTTCGACGGGATACTATTTGACCGCAATCGCGGAAGGAATAGCTTTGAGCCGCGAGGTTAAGGTGATTACCGGCCAACCTAAGCACATGGCGCGCGGCATGAGGGCTCCAAAAAGGGAAGTACGAAACGGCGTTGATATATTTCGTGCGTGGGGAACGACGCTCGACAAAAACGTTTTGCCGTTTCGCCTGATCAACATGTTTACGATCGGACTGTCAGTCTTCTTTCATTCGCTGAGATATTTCAAAAAAGGGGATCGGATATTGGTTTGCACGGCTCCGCCGAGTTTGCCGGTGACAACGACGCTGGCTACACTTTTGAAAGGGGCCGGATTGACGCTGCTTGTTCAGGACAGTTATCCAGAGATCTTGATCGCAGTTGGGTCGGCAAAACCGGATTCGTTTTTTGTAAATCTCGTTAATCACATAAATCGTTGGGTTTACAAATACGCCACTAATATCGTCGTAATGGGCCGCGATATGAACGAGCTTTTTCAGAAGAAGGCGGCCGGCCTTGACGTGCCGATCCTGACGATCCCCAATTGGGCTGATCTCGAAACCATCCACCCGACGCCGCGCGACGTAAATCCGTTGCTGAAAGAGCTAGGCATCGAAGACAAGTTCGTTTTTATGTACGCAGGCAATATAGGCCATCCAACTGATGTCGAGACGATAATACAGGCTGCTCAGTTGCTCTTGACCGACGAGCGTTTTCATTTTGTCTTCATCGGAGCTGGTGCAAAGAAAAAATGGCTCGACGAAATGGTCTCTGCCAAAAGGCTAGATAACGTCACTATCCTCGACTACCGTCCGCGATCCGGGCAGAATATTTTTCTCAACGCCTGCGATGTCGGCCTCGTCGCTCTAATTAAAGGAATGTGGGGAACCGCGATGCCGAGTCGCACCTACAACATCATGGCGGCGGGCAAACCAATTCTTGCTTTGACCGACAAGGGATCCGAACTTGCTCGCGTAATAGACGAGGACGGCATTGGCTCACACCTCGAGCCGGGAAATGCGGAGGGTCTAAAAGAAGCCATTTTGCAGATATACCAATCCCGCGACGAACTTGGTAAAATGGGAGAAAGAGCACGCGAAGCGGCGTTGGCAAAATACTCGACCGAGAAAGCGGTCGCCGCGTATATGGCAGCGGTAGGTTAAAGAATCTCCCCTTCGTGTACTCTGTGTCTTCACTTTGTGCCTTTGTAGTCAGTGCCTTACAAAGCCTTTATCACAAAGGCACAAAGTGAAGACACAAAGATCACAAAGTTCATACCGACTGACAATAGACTGATCCATCAATGTACGGCCTTTTCATTTTCATAGCGATATTTTGCCTCTCGTTCGTTGCGGTGGGGGTTTATCGGCGTTGGGGTCTCGCGAACAATGTGCTTGCGATGCCAAACGAACGCAGCTCGCACACCGAGCCGACGCCGCACGGAGCGGGCATCATTATAGTAGTGATCTGTCTGGTCACGTACGTACCGATCTCACTGTATTTCTTTAACACATTTTCGTGGGGCTACATGGCCGGCGCTTCGCTGATAGCATTGATCAGTTTTGTCGATGATTTTTATCCATTAAGGTTTCATTGGCGTCTGCTTGTACACGCGATCGCGGCTATTATGCTGATCGTCGATGTCGATACGTGGCACGGCATTACGATGCTCGGCGGATTAAAGTTTGGTGTTTTGGGCTACGTCCTGACATTCCTCTGGATTGTCTGGATGGTCAACTCTTACAATTTCATGGACGGCATCGACGGTCTGGCAGGCTTGCAGGCGGTGATCGCAGCGGGCAGTTGGTTGATACTTTGCCGCATTCTGGATATGCACGTCATATATTTCTTTGGCGTAAGCATCGCGGCGGCGAGTCTGGGCTTTCTGGTCCAAAACCTGAGCAAGTCAAAGGTATTCATGGGCGATGTCGGCAGCGCGTTTCTCGGATTTACGTTTGCCGCTCTGCCGCTGCTTGGACGTAATGTCGCGTCAAAATCGCCTGATCTACTGCCGATCGCGGCTGTGCTTTTCGTCTGGTTTTTCTTGTTCGATTCGGTTGTGACAATATTAAAGCGTGCCTTACGCGGCGAGAAGATCTGGCTGCCTCACCGCGAACACCTTTTCCAATTATTAGTCCTTTCAGGATTTTCGCATCGACAGGTAACCGCCTTTTACGGCCTACTGGCGTCGCTATTGTGCTTGTCGGTATTGATCTCGGTACGATTCCGCGAAGAGATCGGACTGGCGATGTTCCCGGTCGTGATAGTTCTTACATCAGCCCTTTTGCTGGTTTGTCTGAGGCGTGTCGTAATTAACCGGCTAGTAAACGAACCGTCGTCATCCTAACCTCCGAGTACTTTGTGTCCTCACTTTGTGCCTTGTGATAAAGGATTTAAGAGCTTAATCACAAAGGCACAAAGTTGAAGACACAAAGGACACGAAGAAGAATTTATGTCCAAGAATACGATCAAACCGTTCCGCTTCGAGTCTTTCGGAGCGCGGATCGAGATCACGGGGAACCGGCGGGACATTGTTGATCGAGCCGTCGATGTTGCAACTGCGTCGCTGCTTGGCAAACTCACAGAAATCAACGATGAGAACGTCGACCGTGTCATTGAGGTAAATTTCGATGGCAAGACCTACGAGATGATCTACGCCGGTGCCAATCCGGCAAGGGGAGCGGACGAAGTCGTTTTTTTCAAATACTTCGACTCGATCGTTCGTGCCTCTGTAGGCGAGGAAGCCCGCGATTTTGTTTTCCTCCACGCGGGAGTCGTCGGTTGGAAGGGAAAGGCTATCGTGTTGCCGGGCGACAGCTATAAAGGCAAATCGACGCTGGTCGCCGAGCTGGTGCGTGCCGGTGCCGAATATTATTCCGACGATTTTGCATTGTTTGACAAGGATGGTTTGTTGTATCCTTTTCATAGGCGCCTTGCTATGAGACGCCGGGACAATTCCGATCCGTACCATCTCACTGTCGAAGAGTTAGAAGGGAAGTACGGGCACGAACCAATTCCCGCCGGTCTCGTACTGTTTACGGAATACGTCAAAGGCTCGCGTTTTCGCCCGCAGCAAATGACGGCAGGCGAAGGAGTTCTCGAACTTGTTAGCTACGCGCTATCAATGAGACAGCGTTCGGAATTTGCGTTTCGCGTGTTGAATAATATAGCGAGCCGTGCCATAATCATTTCGAGTCGTAGAGGAACCGCTGAAACTTTCGCTAAAACTTTGCTCAATTTCGTTGACAATCACGAAAATTGAAGTAGAATTACGTTAATTGCTTTACCGATTGCTAATTGTCCGTTTTTGACGCAGTTAACGCTTGACTGACGCTAAACTTATTTTGCATAATAATTTCGCTTGGAGGAGATGATGAATAACCCGAACAATCCGATTGCCCGCCAAAATGGGCTTGTGGTGCAAGAAATGCCCGATGAGGTGCTCGTTTACGATCTCGACACCAATAAAGCTCATTGTTTGAACGGCAGCGCGGCCCTCGTATGGAAGTCGTGCGATGGTAGCAACACAGTTGCCGATATCGTCAAACAGTTCGAGTCCAACGGCGGCGGCAAGGTCACCGAAGATTTTGTATGGCTTGCTATTGACCAGTTAAATGAGAACAATCTGCTCGACGGCAAGGTTGCTCCCCGTTTCGCCGGACAATCACGCCGACAGGTTCTCAAGACGATCGGCCTCGCGTCGATGGTCGCCCTTCCGGTTATCGCATCTCTCGTCGCACCGCAGAACGCATTAGGGTCTGTTTCCTGTGCGTGTACATCAGATGCACAATGCGTTACTCAGACAACTTGTCCATCGATGACATGTAATACGTCCGGGCAGTGTAGGTAATTGGCAGCCAATAGGCTCCAAGTAAGAGATTTCGTCAAAGAGCTGCGAGGTTTAGCCCTCGCGGCTCTTTTTTCGTGTTTGTAAGTCTTTTCGATTCCAACCAAATGGTCTCAAACTCGAACCTTTGGTAACCTCTGAATGTGGACACATCCGCATCCCGAACTGAGATCAATGACGAATTCCGCTGGAATCTGCTGCAGAAGAATATTCTGGAGCGGAATGCGGTGCGTGCTTTTGCGCTGTTTCGAGAGTCTCGGATCGAGGCGATCATGATCAAGGGACTTGCGGCCGGACAATATTACCCTGACGACAAACCACGCGTTTCTGTCGATCTCGATCTTGCCGTATCGGCGGCTGATTTTCCACAGGCCGACAAACTCGCCCGCTCCGAAGCCGCAGATGGCCTAGCGATCGATCTGCATAGGGAACTCCGCCATCTGGACACTGTACCGTGGGAAGACCTGTTTGCAAACTCCGTCACGATGCCGCTCGATGGAGCCGATATCCGTGTGCCGTGTCCCGAGGACCATCTGCGCATCGTTTGTCTGCACTGGCTGACCGACGGCGGGCGAAACAGGGATCGGCTCTACGACGTTTACCACGCCGTGACAAATCGCGAGTCCGGGTTCGATTGGGATCGCTTCTTTGGCATAGTCAGCCCGACGCGAAAGCGTTGGCTCGAATGCACCCTCGGCCTAGCGGCAAAGTATTTGGGTCTGGATCTTGACGGCACGCCCGTTGCTGGAGCACAAGAGAACTTACCGCGATGGCTTACCGAGACCGTCGAACGCGAATGGTCATCCGAGACAAAGTTCGAACCCATGGAGGTCGCCGTGTTCGACCGTAAAAAGTTCTTTCAGCAACTTGGTCGCCGCCTGAACCCGAATCCGATCTGGGCGACCGTCCAGGCCGAGGGCAGCTTTGACGCACCGACACGGCTGCATTACAAGATCGCAAACGCTTTCCGCCGGATTCCCGATTCGTACCGCCGTATCACCGGAGCCATTTTCAATCGAAAACGTGACTAAACAAAACGGACAAATTACACTCGCGATCGAATCGGCTATCCGCGGTGGGAGTATCTCGCTGATCGCCGATGAGCTCGAGATCGACAATTGGATCGGGTCGACCGACGTCTCAAAGGCCGAAGATCTGCTCGTCGATATCGACGCAATGCTGAGGCGCAACAGCCTTTCGATCCGCGACATCAACCACGTTGCTATCTCCGCCGGCCCCGGAAGTTTTACGGGAATTCGTATCGGCATCGCCACCGCCCTCGGCCTAAAAACCGGCCTCGGCATCCCGATGTCGAGCGTTTCGACCATGGCCGCAATGGCAGAGGCGAGGAGTTTCGATGGCCAAGCCATCGTCGCAGTCCCGGTCGGCCGCAACGCGATCTGTGTTCAAACATTTTTGCCCGATAACATTGCGATCGACGAACCGAGATCTGTTTCCTTCGAGGAGTTTGCCGACGTAGTCACAGAGGATGCTATTTTGATCCTTCACGGCTCGCTGTTTGAGCAATTCGGGTTGCTCGGACAAGCCATCGACTTCGGCGAAAATATTGCCCTCGCGATCGGCCGATCCTGCATCAAAACTCCCGGGACGATGACCGATCCGCTGTTTATCAGTAAGACGTTCTGATCGAAACTTTGCGTCTTTTTTTGCGTTCTTTGCGAGCTTTGCGTGAAATGTTTTAAGAATCTCACGCAAAGCTCGCCAAGAACGGAAAGAAAACGCAAAAAGACAATAATGACCGGAGACGCCGAGCCAAAACCTGACCTACGTGTCCGACCCGTTGAGGCGTCGCAAATCGCCGATCTTATCCGCATCGGCGAAGAGACAAACCTTAGCCGCTGGACGGCTCAGAATTATCTCGACGAGATGAAAAATGCTTCAGCGATAATGTTGCGGCTCGTAACCGGAGACAACACAACGATCGGCTTCGTCGTTGGCCGGACGGTGATCGGCGGGGAGATCGAAACTCTGCTTGACGCCGAGATATACAATATCGCGATCGACACCTCAAACCAGGGAAACGGCTACGGCCAGGTGCTGTTCGATGAGTTCGTCAAAGTTTGCTTCGCTAACGGCGTCGAAAATATCTGGCTAGAGGTGCGCGAATCGAACCAGAAAGCCATCGCCTTCTACGAAAAAAACGGCTTCGCACACATCCAAACACGAAATAACTTTTACTCCGATCCTCGCGAAGCGGCTCTGCTCATGAGACTTGCATTATCAGGTATGGCGGAACATTTGAACGCAGAGACCGCTGGGAACGCAGAGTTGAAAAACCTGAGAGGATCGCCAAAGTAACAATAATTACTCTATCCTCCGCGTCCTCCGCGATCTCTGCGTTCAATTTCCTCCGGAGCCCTACAAAATCCTTTTCTGAAATACAAAACCGCTTGATAATTTAATTCGATAGGTCTAGAATGACCTTAAGCCCAGTTACAAGAATCTTAAATGTCTGGGGCCGGGCCCAAAAATTTTTGACAAGTGAGGACAACACGCTATGGACATGTCTACCGCTGATCCGGTGAGAGACGAGTTGCTAAAGAGCAACAACAACTTTAGGGAACTGGTACATCAGCACGAGGATTTTGAAAAACGCTTGAGCGAATTAGCTCATCTCACGTATCCTAACGACGACGAACAGTTGGAGGAAGTCACTCTCAAGAAAAAGAAACTCGCACTAAAAGACGAAATTTACGCCATGATGCAGCAGCACGCCGTTTCGCATTAGGAACGGATTTGCTGCTTTAGTTTTTTGTAGCTTGCGGCTTCGGCGTTACGCCGAGGCCGCTTTCTTTTGCAGACGGACAGCCGTTGAGGCTGAAGGCGATCAAACGGCTGTTTGTCAGGACGAAAACCAAGCCGCTCGTGCTCGTTGGATCGGCGGTAAGATATTCGTCGTCATTGAGGGTGATCTGACCAAGCTGCTTACCCCCGGCGAGGCTGATAAACGTCGCACCGTTCTCCTCAAGGCTCGAAACAAGGGCAAGACTGTTATCGACAATGCCGATGTGCGCAACACGACCGGCGAGGCGTCGTTTCCACGCCATTCCGCCCGAACGCGGCGTCAGCATATATACAAAATTATCGTTCGACGCTGCGAGAATATTACCGCCCACGAGCCTCAGCGAAGAAATCGCGGCACCGCTCTTAAACCGCCAATATTCGCGGTCTTTGTCCGTGAGGAAAAGACTGATGCCGCCTCGTTCGTCACCCGAGACGGTTTCGCCCGACGCCGTCTGCACTGCGGCCGTCGCCTGGGCGGTGAGCTTTCGCATCGACTCGATCTCGCCACTTGCGAGCGTGACGGTGAATAGCTGCTTTGCGGTCGATGCCACGATCACTTTCTCAACGCCAAAATAAGGCTCGCCCACAAAACGCTCGGCGATCTCGCGTTTCCAACGGATGGCACCGCTCTTCGAATCGATCGACTGAATCGTACCGTTTTCCGAAACAACGATCATCGCATCGCCCGAACGCTCAAAAAAATGCTGCGCCGCGTCAGGCAGTTTGATCGCCAGACTTGTAATGCCCGTATCGCGGCTCAGAAGCCGCAGGGAAGCGGTCGCAGCCTTTTCCGCAGTCGGAGTCGTCGCCGAAGCCACGAATACACCGCTGTCCGTAACCAGCAAATTCGAGGCGATCTCGCCGCCCATCTCGCTCGACCAAAGCTTGCGGCCATCCATCGACACAGCCTCGACCTTTGCCTCCGCCGTCGCGACAAATATCCGCATCCCATCCGAAACAACCCGTCGTCCAGCCTGAATCTCATATGCCCAGCACTTCGTCGCGACGATCTCAGCCTCGACCGGCTTTTCCTGCCCCGCAACAACAAACGCCGCCAGGAGCGGTGCGAGAATTATCGCAAAAATGTATCTGGGGAAAAACATGAGCTACATCAAGATATCTAGTTGGCCAGTGCGAAACCTCGATTTTAGCACACGCCCCTTGTCGTGTTATATTGATGCCTATACTGTCCGCTTGGTTTGAAACTTTGTGCCTTTGTGTCCGCCCTTTGCGATCTTTGTGAATAAGGTTTTAAGAGGTTTATCACAAAGTACTCTAGGGGAAGACACGGAGTTCACCAAGACGAACCTAAGCAAATGTATGATCTGATCAACACAAATACACACAAAACGAGGAACACACTATGTCATTCAACAAGGTCATCATCGTCGGCAATCTCGGCCGCGATCCGGAACTCAGATACACTCCGCAGGGAATAGCGGTGTGCAGTTTTACAATGGCGACGAACGAAAAACGGCGCGATAAATCGGGCGAGACGCAGGACATCACGACGTGGTTCAAGATCACGCTCTGGCGACAGCAGGCTGAGAACGCAGCTAAATATCTGACCAAAGGCTCTCCTGTCTATATCGAGGGCCGCTTAAAGATCGAAGAATGGACCGATCGCGACAACAATAACCGCTACACTCTGGACGTGCAGGCGACCGACATGCATTTCATCAGCGCAGGTCGCGGCGAAGGCGGCGGCGAATACAGCGGCGGAGGCGGCAACGACGATTTCGAAACCCACAGCGGCCCACCCGCCGCAGCGAGTTCATCCGCCAGCACCGCCTCCGCCGGAGGCTCAACCTCAGCTCCTGTCGCTGCCCCGACAGCCGCAGACGACGATATTCCGTTCTAGTCAGAACCACCTGCGATAGCGGGTGGTTGAAGAGAACTAACCACGGATTTACACTGAAAAACACAGATAGGAGCCAGAAATTCTTATCCGTGTTATCTGTGTCATCTGTGGTTAATTTCTCCTCTCGTTCATAGGTCGAGGTTCCGCCTCAGAAGCCACAACTGAACTTCAAAGAAAAAAGCCTCACCGAAATCGGCGAGGCTCTTTCTGAACTATTTACTGTTCACTATCAACTATTCACTAATCTACGTTCCCGTTTCCCAGCTCGTCATATACTCGAGCATTTCGGGTGTGAGAACGTCCATCTGCACGCCCATGGCGTGGAGTTTGAGGGAAGCGATCTCCTGATCGACCTCTTTTGGAAGGACGTGTACGCCGGCGGCGAGTTTGCCTTTTTGTTTGACAAGATACTCGGCAGACAGGGCTTGGTTGGCGAATGACATGTCCATCACGCTGGCCGGGTGGCCTTCGGCCGCGGCGAGGTTGATCAGTCGGCCTTCGCCGAGGACGATCACGCTCTTGCCGCCGTTATTGCTGATGTATTCTTCGACGAACGGACGGCGTTTGACGGCCGGCTCCGACATTTCTTTTAGAGCATCGAGGTTTAATTCGAGGTCAAAGTGTCCGCTGTTGCAGACGATCGCTCCGTCCCTCATCTGTTCGAAATGCTCTCTGTCGATCACGTGGCGGTTGCCGGTGACGGTGACGAAGAAATCGCCTAGTTTGCAGGCTTCCTTCATCGGCATCACGCGGAAGCCGTCCATGACAGCCTCGATCGCTTTGATCGGATCGATCTCGCAGACGATAACGTTCGATCCCATACCGCGGGCACGCATTGCAACGCCTTTACCGCACCAGCCG
>JANPDK010000151.1:0-20872 GCA_031431415.1 Acidobacteriota bacterium
TGGCAATCGTGAACGTCTTCGTCAATTCACCGGCGTTGAACGTCACCAATGTCGGCGAAGTGAACGCTGCGTCCACGCCCGCCGCACAAGCCGCAGCAACGTTTGCCGTGCCGCCTGTTCGTGTCGCGTTGACCGTCGTTACGCCGGTTGTCACACCAGTCCTCGTTACCGTCACCACAGTGTGCTGCGGTGTGTCGGCAGCCTGCGACTCGTCACCCACATAGCTTGCTGCAGAGAACTGCATCGTTGTTGTGCCTCCCGGAGTAGGAGTTGCTGTCGGGGTCGACGTAGGTGTAGCGGTCGGAGTGGCCGTCGGCGTTCCCGTCGGTGTCGCAGTCGGTGTAGCAGTAGGGGTTGCCGTCGGCGTACCGGTCGGCGTTGCCGTCGGCGTACCAGTCGGGGTTGCCGTAGGTGTGTTCGTAGGCGTAACAGTTGGTGTTGCCGTCGGAGTATTCGTCGGGGTCGCCGTCGGGGTATTCGTCGGCGTAGCGGTCGGTGTTGGAGTCGGACCTGTTAAGCTAGCTGACCACATACCATAGCCGTGGGTACCCGCCAACAATTTATTATCAGAAGCTCGTAAATCAAGACTCGACGTGACCGCATTTCCGATCTGGCCGGGACTTTCCTGTGTCCAAACAGGAGCACCCGGAAGTCCCGTACCACTGAATAACCCAGCCGAGGTTCCTACAAAATACTGCAATCCCGCTCCGGTATTCGCGATCGCCGAACTTCGGAACGAAGGAAGAGTCAAATTCCCCTCGACATTTGTCCATGTAGGTACAGCGGCATTCGCATTGTTTGTATAAAAAACACTGGCAACACCGTAATTTGAAAATATAACCAACACGGTATCGTCGTTCGTCGGGTTGGCCGAGATACTGCTTACGTTTGCATTTGCGGGAAAGCCTGCGCCGGTAATATTGACGGGTGCACCTGTAGGGGTACCCGTAGGATTGTCCAGGCGGTAAACTCTTCCATTGTTAGTGCCAACGAAGAGGCTCGATGTTCCAGCAGCGTATGCTCCTCTCGAAAGCCCGATTGCTGAAATCTGATTTGCGCCGCCAACCGCGTTTGTTACTCCGGTCATCGATGTCCATCCGCCGTTTGTGACCGTCGATGCGCTGGTCGTTACAAACAATCTGTTGTCGTTCACGTAATACAGAGTCTGAGAGTTATCTGGATCGAGTTTGAAAAGCGTATAGAACAGTCCGTTAGTAGTAGCTCCAGTTGGTTTTATATCATCCCCGAAACCCGTTGGGAGTGTGGCGTCCCGTCGCTGAATGTTTCCGTTTTGAGAACCGACGTATTCATATTGGATACCTCCGGTCACAGTTGGGTTACTTAGTCCTACGGCAACACCATCACCGCTGTAAACATCTTCAAACGCTGTGCCGGTTCCACCGATATTTCGCGTAGTACCGTTGTCCTGAGCGCCGCCGATCACTTTGTTGTTGCCTGAACGCGGATCATTGACGACGTAGACGTATTGATACGTCCTAAAGCCATTATTGATCTGGGTCCACGCGACGGTGCCAGCCAGGCTGTTCGTCGTCCGCTGTATTCCGCCGTCGTTGCCGCTGATCATGATGGTCGGATTGTTCGGCTGAAAAAGAAAATAATGAATATCCGGATGCGAGTTCTGATACTGGTTGTAACCCGAACTCGTAGCGTAACCGCCGATCCTCGTCCAGCTTGTTCCGCCATTGGTCGACCTGTAGCTATTCGTACCTCCGATAAAGACAGCATTTGCGTCATCCGGCTTTACGGCGACGACAAGGTCATACCCACCTTGAACCGCAAATGGATCATTTCCGCTCGTGCAACCCGGTTCATCGGGTAACGTGGCCGTTAGGTTCGTCCACGAACTGGTGCCATTATTCCATCTAAAGAATCCCGCCTCCGGCGCGGCTGCCGGACAGGCCGGGCTGGTAGGCGTCGAGTACAGTGCGTAGACAAGATTCTCATTGCTCGGTGCGACGGCTAGAACGACTCGTCCATAGTCACCGTTACCGTTCCATCCTGTTGGCGTGCCGCCAGGGCCGGCAATCCTCGTCCAAGAGCCGGTTGCGCCGGTCGTGGATGTCCAAACACCATCCGACCCTGCCGAGTTGCCGCCGGCAAACCCCGCGTACAATCGGCCAGTCGAGGTCACGACAATGTCGGTTGTCCCTTCGGCGTTCGCCAAGACACCTGCCAGAACAGGATTCCAGGTCGCCCCACCATCGGTAGATCTCAGGATCGCTGCGAGTGCCGCGATGTAGATGTTTCCATTGGTCGGGTCAACGACAACTCTGTTTATGGCGTCAGTGTTAGTGGTAAATGTTTCGAGCGGTGAAGTATTCGATGCCGGCAGGCGGGACCATGTCTCGCCATTATTAGTAGACTTATAAACACCGTCGCCAAGGTAAAATGCACCTTCGCCACTAGCGGAGTTTCCCAAAGCTTCACCTACCGAGTAATACCACGTGTCCTGAAATCCGGCACGAGTATCCTGGGCAATGCTTGTGCAGCTAAAGTGCTCAGCGGTTGGGCTTTTGCGTACCCAAGTTGCGCCGTTGTCCGCAGACTTAAAGACGCCACCGGTTATGCCACCGGCGAGGATGATCTGGTTTGAAGTTCCGTTATACCGAACATCATAGGCGATTGTTCGGACACGTCCGCCCAGGTTTTCCGGGCCCTGAAAACTAAAGGTCGCCTCCGGAATATTTAGACTCCGTCGCATCTCAACTGTTTCTCTGGCCTGATCCCGTTCCGCCTCAAAAATGCCCTCGGGCACCTTGCCTGTCGTTGGGTTTTTGATCAGGTTGTACTCATATTCCAACGCCCCTTCCGGGTCGTCAGCCGCTTCCCCCTCCGATTCACTTGTTGCGGTGTCCGCCCAGGCAGCAAGCTCTTTGCGATCAGCAAAAAGCGGAGTTGCGGGATCTATTCGCCCCATGTCAGTGATCGAGAAGGGGGATTTCGATTCAAATGGCCGTGTACTTTTAAGTCCCATTGTCGGGTCGAGTTCGGCCGGCTGCTCAAGGCGAGTTTCGCGATCCGACAAAAGCGGGGCGCTCACTGCGACCGGGCTGGCTGTATCGGACACGATGTGCCTGTCACTATCACCGCCAAAATACCCGAGTATATTTTGCGACGATCGTAAAGCGGCAATGCCAAGGGCGGCCACCGCCAAAATTACACCGATCAACAATAAGAGTCTCTTATTAGTTTCAACAAATGAGCTTAGCGAATTCTTCATAGTAGTATCATCCCCCCCCCAATATCGATCAACGAGTGTTGATAGTAGATGCAACTGAACCCAGTTGGAACAGAAAACAATTGAAATTTGAATATTCCGACATAGGAAGGGTAGCATTAAATATTGAATGGAGCTAGGCAATCTACCCATTTTTTCCGGTCCGGTATGCAACTGCTATTTGGTAAATTAAGAATGACGAAAATATACAAAAACTTGACCACGAGCCTACTTTTAATGCTGCTTGCGACGGTTGGGATTTGCCGCGCGAGTGAGCGTAGTTCCAATAATATACCCGACGAATACTTACGAAATGTAGCGAGCACCCTGGCGTTTAGCGGCGACACAGTCCGATGGGGTGGGGAGGGTATCGTGATAACGGTTGGGAGGGGTTCGACATCTTTGCAATTCGGCTGCGCCAGCGGCTTTATCTCGGGCGGAATTAAGCCGGTTCGAGGAAAATTCAAAGCTAACGGGACCTACACCCCGAGTAGCTCCATTGCTACCGCCGGTAGGTCCAGATCCATAGAGATCCGCGTCGAGGGCCAAATTCGGGGCAAGAGTATGACGCTGAAAATTTTCAATGTTGAGAACGATAGCGTCATTGGCAACTATTCACTTGAACGGGGAAAAGCAGTTCGTCTTTCCAGATGTGCCTAGGCGACATCTCTCGTACCGTTTTTCGTGATTGAGAGGGTGTTCGTGAGAAACAAAAGAGGCCGCCATTTTCATGGGCAGCCTCATTTGGGTCAAGGGGTTAAAGGATCAGGTTGTTATTCCTGGCCCTGGAAGTCGACGTCTGCGAGGGTGTCGACGACCTGGATGATACGTGGGGCGAAGCGGTAGCGGCGGCTTTCGACGCTCATGACGATGTTCGAGCCAACCTCTATGCTGTCGAACGAGTAGTAGCCGAAGTTGCTTGTCGTTGCCACTCTGACTACGCCCTGGCTGTCCGTGATGTGGACGGTCGCGTTCTGAGGCCGCGTCCGTCTAGTGGGTTGTTCGACCGTGGGACAAGAGCGGCTAATAATGGTTGCCTTTGGTATATTTGAAATGATGTCTAGTGACCTAGAGCTGAATCTTGCGGAGATCCGAACTCGAATCGGTGAGGCCGCGGGTCGTGCAAACCGTGACCCGGCCCAGATAAAGCTCATCGCGGTCAGCAAGACGCATCCGGCTGATACCTTGCGACAGGCCATGGCGGCAGGAGCAACGGTTTTTGGCGAGAATAAGGTTCAGGAGGCGGAATCGAAGATATTTAAGATCGGTCGCGACGGTGTCGAGTGGCACTTGATAGGCCATCTGCAATCGAACAAAGCTCGTAAGGCTGTACAGCTGTTCGACGTGATCCAATCGGTTGATTCTGTTGAGCTAGCAGAGCGGCTTGAACGTATTTGTAAAGAGGAGGGCCGCGAGAAACTCTCTGTTTTTGCTCAGGTCGATCTCGCCGGTGAAGCGACGAAATCCGGGATCGCCGAAAGTGAACTGCCTTCACTAGTGGCCTATTTGAAAATCTGTAAACGCTTGAGGCTCGCCGGGTTGATGCTGCTGCCGCCGTTCTTTGACGACCCCGAGGCGACACGGCCATACTTCAAGCGGCTTCGAACGATACGCGACGAGATACTGCCGGGAGGCGACCTGTCGATGGGAATGAGCCACGATTTTGAGGTCGCGATCGAGGAAGGTGCGACGATCGTGCGGGTTGGGACGGCGATCTTTGGAGAAAGAATGTGAAACAACGGATTGCGCGGATTTTCACTGATTTTTATGTTTTGATTTTTCTGTGTAGATCCGCGTAAATCCGTTGTTAAAATGTCTTATGCTTTCTGCTCTAGTTTATCCAATATTCTTCCTGATCGTTTGGAGTGTCTTCGGCATCTTTCTGGGATTGATGCTTCTGCGATTGATCTTTAACTACGCCGATCCGAATCCGTTCGGAAAGGTCGGACGGTTTGGGTTCAAGATCAGGAAACTGACCGAGAAATGGGTCTATCCAGCGGCGAGATTTTTTGCGATGTATCGTGTCGATACGCGGCTTGCTCCATTGTTGACGCTCTTTATCGGGTTGGTCATTACGTATTTCTTTACCCAGATCGTGGGCAACACTTTCTTTGTGATAGATGGCCTTACTGCCGGAGTTGTCACGGGCAGCCCTAAGGTAATTGTTGGGTTCGTCCTCTACGGCTTGTTGAGCGTGCTCGTGCTCTTTATCTTCGTTCGCTTTCTCGCCGCGTGGTTCGTGTTCTCCCGAAACTCATTCTTGTCCTTCGTAATGAAAGTAACCGATCCGATCTTATTGCCGGTGCAACGGTTGATACCGCCACTCGGGATGTTCGACATCTCGGCGATGCTGGTGTTGCTGGTTATCAGCTTCCTGCAATCGATCGTCCTTAGCATCTTTGTACGCAATTGATCGAACTCTTTGAGACAACAAATGCTGTTACCTTCTCGATTCGCGTAATACCGAGAGGCTCGCGGAGCGAGATCGTCGGCGAGCACGACGGTGCGTTGAAAGTGAAGCTCGCCTCGCCGCCGGTCAATGGTGCGGCGAATGCTGAGCTTATCAAGCTTTTCGCGGAGAACTTTGGGGTTTCAAAGAGCGACATCGAGATCGTCAGCGGAGAAACTTCGAAGAATAAAAGAATAAAGATCAATAACCTGTCAAAATCAAAGTTTGACGAGGTTATAAAATGAAAACACAGATATCTTTTATGTCCAGCCTTTTTAAGAGCGGAACGCCGAAGCAGGACGCGGCGAACGATCGGCTGCTTGGCGAAGACCTCGCACTTTGGTTTGCCGGGCGGTCTAATGACGTGGAATTTGCGTTCGGCAAACCTGTCCAGGGCCAGACCGGCTGGTCGGAATCTGCAAGCGCGGCGGGCGAGGAGTTTACGCTGGGCTTTGAGATCGTACACGCTTCCGTCGGGTCTGACTATGCCGAGTGGAATATCAATATTGGCAAAGCGGGGCGAATGTTCGGGGCGAAGGACTCTGAGATTCGCTCGCGTTTGTGCGATCACGTTCATAATGTGCTTCGCGATTCGCGTCATGTGCGCGAGATACAGTGGGCTGATTAGCATCACCGTTTTTGCACGGAAATAAAGTAGCGTGATATATTCGTTTATTCGAATTTAGGTCAATAAAACAAAGGTTTTTATCACATGTCAGGACACTCCAAGTGGCACACAATCAAGCACAAGAAAGGTGCGCTCGACGCTAAACGCGGCAAGATCTTTACCAAGCTGATCAAAGAGATTACCGTCGCGGCACGCACTGGCGGCAGCGGCGATGTCGATGCCAACGCGCGACTCCGCAAAGCCGTCACCGACGCCAAAGGGCTCAACATGCCCAATGACACCATCGACCGTGCTGTAAAACGCGGCACCGGCCAGCTCGAGGGCGTTGCGTACGACGAGATCACATACGAGGGCTATGGCCCTAGCGGTGTGGCTGTTCTCGTTGAAACGATGACTGACAACCGCAACCGCACGGTCGCCGAAATTCGCCATATCTTTTCAAAGAACGGCGGCAATATGGGCGAATCGGGTTCGGTCGCGTGGATGTTTGATAAGAAGGGCTACATCGTCGTCGATAAAGCTGCGAAGAGCGAGGACGAGCTCTTCGAGATAGCTATCGAGGCCGGAGCCGACGATATGCAGGACGAGGGCGAGGTCTTTGAGATCTTCACGTCATCCGATAGTTTCGAGGCGGTCAGCGACGCTATCAAAGCCGCCGGCATCGAGCCTCAAGCCGCCGAAGTTTCAATGATGCCGCAAAACTACATCACTCTTACAGGCAACGACGCCAAGACGATGATGAAGCTCTACGACGCTCTGGACGATAACGACGACGTGCAGAAGGTCTATGCAAATTTTGATATAGACGAGAGCGAGATGGAGTAGGAAAAAATCTTCCGGATTGAGTTTGAATTTTCCTTGACGGTTTTGACTGATGTGATACAATATCCCAAAATAGGATATTTGGTCTAGATTTCATGTATGAAGGCGCCTTAGTAGAATCGAAGGTTGCTCCGACGAGTACGGTCGGACGGGGCAAAGCTTTGACTCTCGACACCTTACCAGTCACCAACCGATGGTCGGACGACACGACAACACTTTGCTATGGGAACAGCCTTGATTACTATAAGGAATGGTGGTCTCCAAACGTTATTGTTTCAGACGGTGCGTATGGAATCCTTGGATTTGAAGGTGACACCTCAGATCATTTAGGATTGCCCGACTGGTATGAACCTCATATTGAAGCATGGAGCAAACACTCAACAGCTCGAACAACCCTCTGGTTTTGGAATTCCGAGATTGGATGGGCTGTCATCCATCCGATTTTGGAACGCTACGGTTGGCGGTATGTAAATGCAAATGTTTGGAACAAAGGAAAGGCTCATATCGCGGGAAATGTAAACACCGCTAAGATTCGTCGTTTCCCTGTAGTTACGGAAATGTGTGTTCAGTATGTTTTTGAGCCGCGTATTGATCATTTGACACTGAAACAATGGTTATACCGGGAATGGAAACGAACTGGGCTGCCATTCAGGAAGGCCAATGAAGCGTGCGGGGTTAAGGACGTTGCGGTTCGGAAGTATTTGGATCAAGGTCATCTTTGGTATTATCCACCACCAAAAATGTTTGTCCTCATGGCTGCATTTGCTAATGAGCACGGCGAGCCGGCCGGCCGGCCCTACTTTTCACGCGACGGGGTACGAGCGATCACTTTCGAAGAATGGGAAGAAATGCGTTCCACTTTCAATTGCCCGATGGGTTTCACAAATGTATGGGAGCGAAATCCACTAAAAGGTTCTGAGAGATTAACGGTATCGGCTAATGGCGGCAAGGTCATGCACCTTAACCAAAAGCCGCTTGATTTGATGAGATTGATTATAGAAGCTTCAAGCAATGTTAACGATGTGGTTTGGGAGCCGTTTGGCGGTTTATTCTCCGCATCACTGGCTGCAAGACAAAGTGGACGCACCTCATTTGCAGGTGAAATTGATCCAACCTATTTTCAACTTGGTCTTAATCGACTTATGGAGCCAATGCAGCAAACATTGGGCTATTCGACAACTGGGTGATCATCTTCAATTATTTCAAAACGATGCGCGAGTTCTCGTCTAATTTCGTCATCACCACCTTTTGAGAGCAATCGATTCCACGAGCCTATACTTCTTCCGAAAAGCTGGCTTCCGTAAACACGGTTCTTGAATGTCTCAATTTCAGGATGAACAATACGATCCATCTTTGCGAAATTGGTATCCAGACGATACGGAAATAAAGAAATTAGTCGTCGAAGTAACTCCTGATATTCTGGAGTAGGCAGATATGTTAGACCTTCAGGGCCCCATTTTCTTACAAGAGCCACAGCTTTGTTGAATTGTTCGGGTGTTCCCTGAAACTTGTAGCCGTTAGTATTGGTTTGTTGCAAATTGCTCGTCCGGGACGTTGTATCTCCCGGTTCTAAAACAATGTAATCCGGTGGGTTATGATAATGATCGTCTCTAGCTTTTGCCACCGACGCACCAGACACTACGACTATATCGACTATTTTCGGTTTACCGAATATTAAATATTCTGGAAGCCAAGCCAGCATAGCTACGTGTGTTTTATCATCGATAAAATGATTCTGGCTATCTTTAAAACGCGCGGTAATCTCGGTCGCCAGCGGGAACCATGCCTTTATTTCGAAACCTGGTGTTGGCGAAACTTTTCCTACAAATACGGTATCGGGAAAACCCGGATCCTGACGTTCCCACTTACCGAACGACGCGAAACCATCTTGATCGTTTAGATATTCGCATATATTGAATTCGATTAAATTACCAACTAATGGTGAGAGTTTTGAAATTATTTTAGCTAGATTTACTGCCGCTTCGGGAGAAACGGGCTTGCTGATTTCCAAAACATCAAATCGGTGTCCCGGCAGTCCTTTTAGATATTGCCGCGCAAGCCCGAGGACCCTTCGAGTTTTCATCCGTTCGTCCTCTCTTGTATCTGAAAAACTATTTGATGAGGATCAATTCCCAACGCTGCGCATACTTGGAGAAGCTCTACTACGTCGAGTCGCCTTTCTCCGCCTTCATATTTAGCCACGAAGGACTGAGGACGACCGAGTTTTATTGAAACCTCAGCCTGAGTGAGACGGGCTTTCTCTCTTGCCTCGATCAAAAGACTGCGAAAATGTTCATATTCGGGAGTGTGAAGTGATTTCGCCATTCGACAATAATAAATCCTAAAATCGGATAACCCATTTCGGGATTATTACTCGCACATCGATTGAACTAGCGAAAGAATAAAGGTCTATGCCAATTTTGATATAGACGAGAGCGAGATGGAATAGCATTACCGAAAACTTGACGCGGGTATATGCGATTGTGCGATACTAGCGTCAGTGGGGGTGATATTATGATAAATAATAAAACTGGAGACAGTTACATCTGAATCGGATCTAACGATCCAAAGGGCAGCGTTCTCGACAAGAGGACGCTGTTTTTTTATGTCTCTTGTCCGAATACGATCCGGTGTCCATCGGGCGTGATGACCGTAAAATCTCGTATTCCCCACGGCTTGTTTGAGATCGGCGAATGTATCTTCGCCCCGCGTTCTACGAACTCTGCATAGACCTCATCGACGTTCTCGACCATCGCGTGTGCGAACCACGAATGATTTCGCGTCGCCTCGGCGGTCATCTCGTCGGAACATTTGCCGAGCATTACTTTGAACTCGCCAAACGAGAGAAATTCCCAGCCGGGAGATGTGAAATCAAGGTCAAAGCCGAGCTGGTCCTTGAAATAGCTGGCTGCGACAGCGAGGTCTTTGACGGCGAGGACGTGCCGGGTGTGTACGATTTTTCTTTCCATAATTATCTGAGTGTTTCGAGAAATTTACTAGCCTGAGCGCGCGAGGCGATCGTGTTCTTGTCATTGATCGACGCCGTTAGCCGCAGGTATTCGTTGAGTGCATTTCGCGCTTCGTCTTTCCGGCCAGCTTCTTGATAGAGCATGCCGAGGCGTAGGAAAACGCCTTTTGACTCGGGCAAAAGCTCTTGGCGGGCCTGGGCCTGGGCTCCTTCGAGTTCCTTGAGAGCCTGGGCCTTTTGATTGCCCTGATAATAGACGATCGCCAGCTTCTCAGTCAGTGCTGCCTTGTAAATGGGCAGGCTGGTGCGTGCCTCGCGGAAAATACTCGCGGCCTGATCTAGCTTTTTCTGCTCGACGTACGCGATGCCGAGCGACTCGTAAACCTGATACATCGCGTACGCCTCTTGCCGTTCGATCGGCATTGCGAGGGCCTTTATGAGATCTTTCTCGGCTTCCGGGTACTGCTTTAACGAATTGTATATCCGCCCGCGACCGAGAAGCCCTCGCATCGCTGGTTTCTTTTCAATTGCGCCTGAGTAGGCCGCAAGAGCTTCATCATTACGTCCGGCCTCAGCCAGAGCACCACCAAGCTGCATGGACGTAAATGAAGACTCATCGACCGCACCCGTCCAAGTCCAGAGCGAGAGTTCGTTCGCATAGGCGGTGTTGTATCTAAAGGTTTGTACAGACAATCCAGCCGCGATGACACAGCAGGCGATCAGCACATTTCGTTCATTCACATACTGCGTGACAAGCGGTACGAGCAACATCAGCACACCGAGCAACGGCAGATAGAGATACCGGTCGTGGACGATCTGTTCGGAGATAAATGCGGTCGCGTTCATCGCGGGGATCAGCGGCAGAAGAAAGATCGCGGCGGCGATGCGGTTCTTGTTGGATGTGCGAACGAGCAGAAACAAACCTGCTAGGACAGCAATCGAAATAATGAGCGGCACGACGAAATTCATCACGTCAATGGCCGTTACTGGCGTGATCGGATAGTTTATCGCCACTCGAAACGGTGCAAATATCTGCCCCAGATAAAACGCAAACATCGTTGGCACGCTCATCAACGCATTGCCGAAAGGTACGGCATCATCCGGCGGCCTCGACAGGGCTCCGATCACGCCGAGGCGTGCGAAAAAATAGACGACGGCGACCGCACCGAGAATGAGCAACGGCGTATTGTTGTCCGTCTTTTTCGTCGTCGGCTCGGCGTCCTTGAGGACAAAGTAATAGATCGGCAGGCAAACGATGCCGATCTCTTTGGCGCCGAGTGCTACGGCGTAGAGCAGGATCGTGAGAATCAGATGATTGGTCGATCTCGACTCACGATAGCTCGTCGCAAACCACAGCGAACCGAGCAGAGCCAGCGAGAACAGCAGATCCGGCGAACCGGCGATCCACGCGACCGACTCGACATGCACCGGATGCACGGCAAAGACAAGTGCGATCGCAAACGCGACCATTGCGGTAAACTGCCATTTTCGCAAAAGCAAAAACGCCATCACGGATACGCCTGTGTGGAGCAGAATATTCGCGACATGCCAGCCCGCCGGTGACATTCCAAACAGCCTGAAACACAAAATATTCCACAGCGTAAAGGTCGGCCGCCAGTAGTTGCTCGCCGCCATCGTACCGTCGCCCTTAAATGCCCACACGTCCGAGGTCAACGCCTTCCAGATAAGCGAATTGTCCTGTATCAGCGTATTGCGAACGATCTGCCGCGTGTCGTCATACACAAATTTGCCGCCCACCGTGTTTGCAAAAACAACAAAGCAAACCAGCACGAGCGGCACGATCCATTTGATGTCGGTACGTATTTTCACGATTCTATCATTCTGTACCTTCGGCGTGTTATGGGACAAGTTAGTCAGCCTACAAATAGCTCAACGCCCAATGTTTGTTTCGCTTCTTAAGGTTGCCCCACCAGAGGCAGAGCGGGTAGAGCAGGACGAGGCCGGCGAGCCAGGCTCCGTAGACGACCCATAGTGAGAAACCCTGGTCTGGCGGTACCTCGGTGCCCGGCATAGGCGGTGACAGCAAAAAACCAACGTTCTTACCAGCAAGAAACGTAAGCAGAACTCCCATTCCGTGGGCCATGAACCATTGGAGAATGTAGAAGAACATCGGCACACGGCCAAAGGTGATGCAGATACGCTGCCAAAGGGCGTTACCGTCGATGCGGTCGGTCAGGTAAAGAACGATCATCGCGGGGCCGAGCGTCATCAGGAGAAACGCGAGTGAGGGCGGGTACTTGGTCGTATTCAGAAATGAAAGAACGGTGAATACCGGATTCGGCTGGCTCGACCATGAGACGAGGTCGCCGTAGATATTGATGTACCGGACGACTACAAAAAGCACCGTCGATGCGACGCCGACGATCAGGAGCAGGCGGCGGCGTTTCTCAGCTTCCCAACCGAAGATCACACCAAACGCAAAGCCTGCCGCCATTACACCGATCCACGGTATCAATGGGTAGGCGAAGAATATGCCATAAACCGCGCCCGATTGATGCACGATTATCCATAATGCCTGCCAAAGATCGGGCGCAGGTGTTCCGCCGAACGCGATCTCGGGCGGGACTGCGATGCCGTCCGTCAGATTGTGCAGGAGGATCATCGCAAGGCCGATCAGGCCGACGATCCTCAGTGGCAAGTAGATCAACGCTGCCATTGCGATCATCGAAACGCCTATCACCCATATGACCTGAGCCACACCAATGAACGCCGAATAATCGAGGTTGAACGTCATGCCGAGTCGGACGACGGTGAATTCGAGAAAGATCAGCCAGAGCCCTCGCGTCCAGAGAAAGCGCGAGAGTTCGCTGTTTGTCTTTCCCTGCATCTTTTGCAGATAGATGCTGACACCGGAGAGAAAAACGAACGTCGGTGCACAAAAATGCGTGATCCATCGAGTAAAGAAGAGAGGGATCGAGGTCTGCGTCAGATCAGTTGGGTCAAAACGCATCGCGTCCGCGCTGACAAAGTCGCGTGTGTGGTCGAGCAGCATGACCATCATCACTATGCCGCGAAGCAGATCGATCGAATAAATGCGATGTTTGATAACGTCAGTGTTCATCTCGGTCTGACAAATCGGAATATCGGATAACTTACTGCCAAAACGCCGAGAGCGTATGCGCTCGGATATGGATTACTGTATATGTAGCCGAAGAAGAGCAGTATCGCTCCGATAAGCATCACCATTGGCGCGAACGGGTAGCCCCATGCCGTGAAAGGGCGCGGCATTTCGGGCTCGCGGCGACGGAGGACAAAAAACGAAACGATCAGCAATATCGTTATCACGACGGCAAAGAATTGCGAAACGGCGAGCAAAGTTTCAAAGCCGCCGATCGCTGACCACACAATTGCAGCCAAAGCACTGATAGCCAACGCAAAAACTGGTGTGCCGCCGTGGTTTACTTCGGTCGCTTTTTTTGTAAAGAGGCCTTCGCGGCCAAGGGCTAGAAGCATTCGCGGACACATCATCAGGAGTGCGTTCAAAATGCCGATGAGCGACAGCAGGGCAAGAACTGTAAGTATCTGGCCGCCGCGGGCACCGAAAATAGCGCTGATCGCGTCACCCCCGGCAAACTGCGACCCGGCGAGCTGAGTCATGGGCAAAACATATAGCAGTGCGACGTTAACGAGTAGGTAGATCACCACGATGATCGCAATGCCGCCAAACATTGCACGCGGCAGATTTCGGTCCGGGTTGGTGTCTTCCTCGGTAAAGTAGATGGCAGAGTGCCAGCCGTCGTAAGTGCTGAGCACCAGCTGAAAAGCGAGGACGAACGCGACCAAGCCAATGACAGGGGTTGCGCTCGAAGCAGACGATGTTCCCGACGGCGTGGACTGACCACCGTAAAGGAAACATGCAACAACAAAAGCGACAAGGGCGAGGCACTTCAAAAGGCTGGTTAATTTCTGCGTGGTGCTTCCGGATCGGAGACCGATCCAGTTCAATGCTGTTAGCAAGGCCAGTACGGACACGCTGACAACAACGCGGGAGCCTGCGAACTGCAATCCAAACAGTGTGACCGTATATTCTCCGAAAACGACAGCAATGAAACCAAGGGCCAGATTGTTATAAAGCCAGTCGCTCCAGCCGACCACAAAGCCGCCGTACGGCCCATAAGCCCTGTGTGCGTAGACAAAATAGCCGCCGGCCTTTGGGATCATAGTCGCCAACTCGGCAAGATAGTTTGCACCGAGCAGCGAATATACTCCGCCGAGCGTCCACATGAGCAGGATCAGCCATACCGATCCGAGCTGCTCGGCAATAGGTCCGGGCGAGCGCAATATCCCGACGCCGATCGTGCCGCCGACACAGATCGCGAGGCCAAAACCAACGCCCAATATGCGCAATAGTTTGTTTGGCGAATCGCCATTTGGGTCGTGTGGTGTTGTCATTAATTTTCTCTTTATCGGATCCGCAGACGAACCTATGCCGCCGTAAAACCGCCGTCGATCATGTGGATGCTGCCGGTGCAGTATGAGGATTCGTCACTGGCCAGAAAAAGGGCGAGATTTGCGACCTCTTCGTTTGTGCCGTAGCGCTTCAGGGCGATCAATTGCGAGAAACCTTCGCGCATGACATCGGGGTCGTCCGGCGAAAGCTGCGTTTCGATCGAGCGGATCATCCGGTTATCGATAGGCCCGGGCCCGATCGCGTTTACGCGGACATTAAACGCACCCAATTCGAGAGCCGCCGTTTTAACCAAACCATAAACCGCATGTTTGCTTGCGATATACGGAGAAAGTGTCGGCGAACCTATCATTCCGGCGATTGACGAAATTGCAATCATCGATCCGCCGCCACGTTTTTTCATCGGCTCGACGCAATACTTCATCGAAAGCCAAACCCCCACGACGTTTGTGCGCAGAACGTCTTCGAAGTTTTCAACCGTCTGATCCTCGATCAAGCCAATTTTCCCTTCGGTGCCCGCGTTGGCGATCAGAATGTCAACGCCGCCAAACTCCCCGACCGTTGCCGCGACCGCCTCTGCCATCGCAGTTTCATCTGCTGCGTCAGCCACGAACTCGGCGATTCCGCTATCGACAGCCAACCTTGCACGTGTTTCCCGCAGCTTTTTAGCCGAGCGGCCAACCAGCATCACGCTCGCGCCTTCGGCAAAAAATCTCTTTGCCGTCGCCTCGCCGATGCCGCCCGTCGCACCGGTAATGATAGCCACCTTTCCTTTTAGCCGTCCATGATCCATTGAATTCTCCTCTAGCTCCGTGTGCCAAATCGCTGGGCCGATCTCGCTTTAGCTCGCTCGGCTTCAGTTTCACGATCGCGGGGCGGGGCATTTGTGACATAGGAATTGAGCATTTCCTGTGCGGCGGCGGCGACACGTTCTATGGCGAGGTTAAAGGCTTCTTCGTTTATTTTGGAAGGTTTTGTGAATCCAGACAGCTTTCGCACAAACTGTATCGCCGACGCATTCACCTCAACGGTCGTCGCGGGCGGGTCAAAATTGAAAAGCGTTTTGATATTTCTGCACATCGGATCTCAGTTTGCGCATTTTCGATAACCTTCATTTGAAAGCCTTCGATTTGGGAATCTCTTTAACGCTGCACGAAAAGCATTTGCTGCCTCTTTTTTTCTGCCCGCCTCGAGCAAAAGTTCGCCGGCGTGTTCCCAGGCGGGCTTTGGTATTCCGGGCGGGCCATACTCGAAGATCAGCTTGTCTTCGGCCGCAGCGGCGGCGAGGGCTTTTTGGATTGCGGCCTCTTTATCACCTGCGGCAAACTGGATCGCCGAGTCGAGAATCTGTTCCATGACGGAGGCCGCATCGAGGTCGTTCTGCGAAACGGTGGAATAACGGGAGACGACGCCGGTATTATTCTCGGTCCTTTTCTTTCCGGCGGTTCGATCTTTTAGCGAAGCAAGCGAACGGCGTGCGGCCGCGAGGTCTTTCCGCCGAACATGATCCAAGCCGATTGCAAGATCGTGCCCGGCAAAGGTGCCGAGCATCGTCATGCCTGAGGCATCGACGCTTTCGAGGAGCGATGCAGGCCCTTTGCCCTGAGTTTCAACTAGCAGCGTCGCACGGCTCATTGCCAGATGCGTCCGGGCGTACGGCGACGCATTTTTCTTGATGTCTTCTTCGAGAATCGCGAGAAGCTTGTATGCCTCGTCGTCACGGCCGATCTGCGGATACGCATGAACGAGCCAGTGCAGCGGGTGGTAGCCGCCCGAGCCCGCGTCACGAGCGGTTTTCATCGACGCGGTGTTTGAGGTAATCGAATCTTCCCACATTCCCAACGCAAAAAAGATGTGCGTCGGCATGTGCTGCGCATGAGATGCACTGCGGGCGACCGTGCCATAAGCTCTCGCGGCCTTAAGTCCGAGGGGTGCGTGCGTCGGGTCATCATAAGCGTGGATCAGATAATGAAGAGCACCGGGGTGACGGGGATTTTTCTGATAAATGCCCTCGGCCACGGCCGCTCCGCGCATGTAGTTTTCGGTATTTCGAGTGCTTCCGGTGAGACCGAGGATCGACAATGCGTAGAAGGCTTTGGCTTCCATATCATCAGGAAACTGCCTCGACAGCTCGGCAAGCGCATTGGAATATTTCGACGCCACCGCTTCCTGCTCACCATCTATGTAGAGTTGTTCGACGGCGTCGAAGTAAAGCTTCTCGCGCAATGTCGGTGCTTTGGAGCGGCGTTCCGCCGCCGTAGGCGCAAGCTTAGCGAGCGCTTCCAGGGCGGCTTTTTGATTTTGTTCGCCCCAGATGCGGTGGTCGTGGGTCATCGCTTCGCCCCAATAGGCCATGGCGAAATCGGGGGCCAGCCGCGAAGCTTCCTGAAACGCTTTTCGAGCCCGGTCGTACTCGAAACTGTGCAATAGCAGTACGCCCTCGACGAAATGCTTATGCGCTTCCGCCGGTCCGGACGTTGGAAATTCGACTTGCCCGAGATCGACCGGCCCGCTCTGACGGGCGGCCTCTGTTCCGTGATGTTGACCCGTCGCCGTCAAAACTGCTACCAAGCCAACTAACAATACGGAAAAACAACTGTGCAAACGTGACTTCATACTTTTGCCCTCTCTTTTATTGAACCATAATCATATACGAGTTCAACGCGCAGAACGAAACTGATTCGTCGCCCATTCACCGACAACGCGGGCCATCTCGGTGAATACATCTCCGGTACTCTGCCGCTTTTTCTTGAGTATCTTAAAACTGTGGTCCGCGGTGTCGAGCAAATGCAGTGTCGCGCGTTTGCCGAGTTTCTCAACGACCGGCTGCAGCAGATCGAGCTCGCCAAGAGCGTCGCGAGTACCGCTCAGGAAAAGCATCGGGATATCAATATTCGCAAGATGATCGGCCCGCTTCGTCGCGGGTTCACCTGCCGGATGCAGCGGAAAGGCAAAGAAGACCAATCCTTTCACACCCGCAATCGGCTCTTCGCTCTGAGCCGTCGACGTCATCCGCCCACTAAACGAATGCCCACCCGCCAGGATCGGCAGATCAGGTGCCTCATGATTTGCTGCTTTCACAGCCGACCGAATAGTCTCCAAACACGTAGCCTGCGAGTTCCGCCCGCCGCCTTTTTCCGAATAAGGAAAATTATACCGAAACGTCGCGATCCCTTGCTCCGCCAGATTCTCCGCGATCGTCGTCAACATCGGCGTTCGCATATTCGAACTCGCCCCGTGGCCGAGAACGAGCAGATGCGTCGCGCTTTCCGGTCGAAGCAGCAAAGCCGAAACCTCGCCCTTCTCAGGCGTCGCAAAAAACTTCGTTTCAGTCAGTAACATTCTTACTAAATAACGAACTAACGGCAAGGAGTATTTCGTTCAGCTTTTCGTCGTTAAGATTACCAGCGATCTTTGAGATAATGCTTGAATTTGCTGTAAACAATTTTGCGGGTCGTGCATGGCTCGTTTTTCGCAGCGAGCCGTTCACGAAATCGCCGTCGGTGATCTCGATGGCCGCAGCATCGGCATATTGCTGGCTCGTCACTTGGTACAGTACCCAATCTCCGCGGTTGGCATCCGCAAGGACAATCGCCGGGCGCAGTTTAGCGTTGGTTAGATCGGAGAACGGAAAGCGGACAAGAACTACGGCTCCAATTCGAGGTGTGACCAAGCTTCGTCCTCCTCTGCCTTAAGCCAATCTTCCGAGAGGCTTTCCTCGCTCAATAGAGCGGTTTCAGCGATACCATCTTCCGGCCTTTCTTCAAGCACGGTCACAAGCGCCCGTCTGCCACGCGGCAATCGAACGTCCCGCAGCACCTTGACCTTGCCCTGTTCGTCAATTATCGCCTCGACGGTTTGAATCATGAGACTATTTTGCTTTTATTGAATAGAAAGAGCAAGAAATACATGCCGGGTTACCTGGCAATCGATATCTCAAGAAAACTCGGATACTTGCTGTCGTGATAGACCTTGACCGTTGCGGTGCGGGCGTCCTTGGCGGTCTCTTTCGCCACAACTCCGCCGCTGTTGTAGTTTTTCTGATAGCCGCTGCCCAGGTCAGATAAAATAACGACGCGCAGATGGTTGCCCTTAAGAATCCGTCGGTATCGCCATTTTAGATTATTGAATTCGTACCGGTTAATTTCACCCGGCTTGACCAGCCTTTCCTTGCGAAGAGATTCGCGGTAGCGGGCGCGGATCATATCCTCGTACCCTGGTCCGACGCTTTTACCGGCAGGATCCCTCTCTGTGATGTAGACGATAAAATCTGTATCCGGAACGTCTATGCTCATCCATGCCACCACCTTCATTTGTCCAACAATATCGGTATCCTCTGCAAAGGGGCCGGTGTCATAAAGCACCTCGTGGCCGAGGTCATCATAATCGAGTTCCAACGGATCATATTTGTATGTATCCGGTGATGAGTCCGGCATTGGCACTTCCGTTAGCGAACCCGGCTGCTTCGCACTAAGCTGGCCGCCTTTCGAACCGAGATAATACTTGCGCGAAGTGGTGGGAATCGCGTCGAGGCTATCGGCATAACGCCACTCTTCGGGCCCTATCGCGTAATAAGCGACATTCTTTTTTAGAAAAGCCGGCTTGGGCCCGTTTTTCATTGTCCAGTCGTACCATTCGGTTTGCAGCTTGATGAGGTCTACGACGCTTGCCTCGCCAAATTTCCACGGCCCGACCTGGCTCGACTTTGAAGACTGCATTAGATTATGCAGCCAGGGCCCGATGACAAGATAGTGGCGGCCGACGGCCTCCGACGAAGCGTACTTTGTGTGTTCGCGATAGTTATGCAACTCGGTGTTGAAGTAAGTTTCCATTTCCAATATTGGCAGATCCAGCCGCTTATAATCATCAGGAGTTAGAGAAAACGAGTCCGAATACTGATCTTGAGTTGGATGAGACAGCCATTTCTGAAAGATCGGCGAGGGAAAACCACAGATGCTGTCGAGCGTGTTAAAAGGCTGGTGATTTACCCTCAGTTTTCTGGTGCAGCTATTCCAGTGTTGCTGATCATTGAAAAGGTTCTGGTTCCGCGACTTTCCGCTTACGTATGCCAGCCACTGTACTGAATAAGAATTCATGATGTTTTTATAGTTAAACGATTCCATGATCCGGGAGTTAATCACCATTGGGATGGCAGTTACGAGGTGAGGAGGTTTTTCTCGTAGAGTTACCCACTGCACGAATCCGAGGTACGATCCGCCCCACATGGCGACTTTGCCGTTTGCCCATGGCTGCGTAGCGGCCCACTCGACAATATCGTAACCGTCCCGGCCTTCGTTCACGAAGGGCTCAAAATTGCCGCCTGAGTCGCCCCGCCCCCGTACGTCAACGACTAAGAAGTTATAGCCGTTCTTTGCGAAAGCGGAGGCAAACTCGTGTTGAGCGTCGGCCGCATACGGAGTCATCGCCACTATGACGGGCAGCTTTTCCTTGGTATCGCGCGGACGGTAAAGATTCCCGTGAAGCTTCACGCCGTCGCGCATCGGTATCTTGACGCCCCACAAAATTTCCGGAGGCGGCACCGGCGTCGGTGATTGACCCCAGGCCTGTATTGAGCCAAATAGAAAAAGAAAGAAAAAAACGAGAGCCGTCGTAAGAAAAACCGCCGCGCCCGGTTTTGGTAAAGCAAGCATAAGTTAATCCTCCTATCCATGGAAATTCTTCTTCAACCTCTGCCAAACCTCAAAATAATCATTCTGCAACTCGGAGCATTCCATCGCGAATTTTGTCGGGCGGATTATGTAACGGGATTCGAACATGAAGGCCATCGTGCCTTCGAGTTTTTGTGGCTTGAGGTCGGCAGTCGACGCCTTTTCAAAGGCATCGAGATCCGGACCGTGGGCGGACATTTGGTTATGGAGTGAGCCGCCGCCGGGGACGAAGCCGGTTTCTTTGGCGTCGTACGCACCATAGATCAGGCCCATGTATTCGGACATGTAGTTGCGGTGATACCAGGGCGGGCGGAAGGTGTTTTCGGCGACGAGCCAGCGGTCGGGGAAGATGACGAAATCGCAATTTGCCACGCCCGGTTCGCCGCTCGGGCTCGTGAGAACCGTAAAGATTGAAGGATCGGGATGATCGAAAGAGATGGAGCCGATGGTGTTGAATTTCTTTAGATCGTATCGGTACGGAGCGTAGTTGCCGTGCCATGCGACGACATCGAGCGGGGAATGGTCAATACTGCACGACCACAGATTGCCGCCGAATTTTGCTATAAGTTCAAAGTCGCCTTCTCGGTCTTCGTACCACGCCACGGGCGTTTCGAAATCGCGGGAATTTGCGAGCCCATTCGCACCGATCGGGCCAAGGTCCGGCAGGCG
>JANPDK010000152.1:0-2327 GCA_031431415.1 Acidobacteriota bacterium
ACCAGTAATGTCCCCACACGACATTCGGGCGGATAATGCGTCTCCGTCCTGACATAAGACTGACGCCAAAAGTGGATGCCGAGAAGAAAATTTCGACACAGTCCGCGTTTTGAGTCCTCCGACGATCCTGCATTTCAGGAATATCTCTTTAATCAACCTACGCAATCGACTACGCGAACCGAACTGCTGCGCCTGATCCGTGGCGGCGAGGACACGTATCTTGAGCTGAAGGTTAAGCTCTCAAACAGCGAGAAGATCACGCAGGGAATAGTCGCTCTTGCGAATACCGATGGCGGCACGATCATCTTTGGCGTCAACGATCAGCTTCGTATCGAGGGCGTCTCGAATCCCGAATGGGTGCAGCAGGAACTCGTTCGAATCTGCCGCGAAGAGATCGTGCCGCCGCTCATTCCGATCATCGACACCATTGCGTTCGACAGCGGCAAACGCATCGTTGCTCTCGACATCGACGGCCGCAAACGGCCTTACCGGACGCGTGACGGAAGATTTTATTTGCGGTTTGGGGCCGAAAAAAGGGAAGTCTCGCGGGATGAGCTTTCCGGCTGGCTCGATGAGTTGCGGCCTCTCGGGTTTGAGAATATTCCGCTACAGACGGTAACGGAGGATGATTTTGACGATGCTCTGTTGTGGAGCTTTGCTAGCGGATTCGACGACAATGCCCCGGATATCAGTCTCTACCACACGAGCGATTTTCTGCGCAAAGATCTGCTCCTCGCTGTCGGTAACACCGACGATTTCTTCCCGACCGTAGCGGCGGTTTTGCTGTTTGCCAAGAATGATCGCGTCCCGGAGCTTTTGCCCCGTTCGAATGTGACGGTCGCGCGATACTCGGGCGACAATGGAACCGCTCAATTGATCGAAGCAATCGAGGTGAAGGGAAATCTTTTGACGCAGTACGAGACGATACTCGCTTTTGTCGAAAGATATGTCGATCTGGCCAAAGAGCGACCGAAGAAACGACTCGCACTCGTCACCGATCCGGTCGTCCAGGCCCGCAGCACATATCATTTTTATTCGATCTCCGAGGCTCTGATCAACGCGCTTATACATCGCGACCTGGCCCTTCGTGAGATCCGTACGCGGATAAATATCTACGACAACGCGATCGAGATCATAAATCCGCGACGGACAAACGGCTTTTCGCCGCCCGCTTCGCGTGCGATTCGGTATGGCATTACTCAGCGGCTAAATCCTCAGATTGCCGCTATATTCACCCGTCGGGAATACGGCATTAACGTCCCACACGGTGGTTTGCCGATGATCTTACGCCAATCAAACCGTTTCTCAGGCCGAAAGCCCGAGATTTATATTGCGAATGATGAGTTTAAGGTGAAGATATTTGGGGTTTAATTCAGTGCTGTAAGTGGGACTGAATATGGTATGATAACCGTATGAACATTATTCGTGACATACAAACATTGAGTGAATTCAAACAGAACGCTTCAAAATTGGTAAAGCAAGTTCGAGAGACGAAACGCCCATTGGTGCTGACTGTAAACGGTAAGCCATCCGTGATTTTGCAGGACGTTGAGGCCTATCAGGAAATGGCGGACGGGGCATCATATCGTGAATCTGTTCGCGTACTTAAAGAACGTCTGGAGTACGTGCGCAATGGCGGCGAGTTGATCCCGGCGGAAGAGGTTTTTGATCGGTTATCAAAGAAAACTGGAATAGAATTCTAGTTGTGGTTGATGTTTGTCTATGCCTGAGTATCGGGTTCTTTTTACGCCGGATGCCGAGTCCGAAATATTCGATTCGTGGGTGTGGGGCGTGTCAGTCTGGGGAAGCGAGGCCGCCGAGAATTGGCTCCGGGAATTGCACGTTGCGGTCTTCGAGCGATTGACCACTTTTCCATTTAGTTGCTCGCTCGCTCCCGAGACTGTTGAGTTTGGAAGCGAGATCAGGCAGTTTATTTATGGTCGATATCGGCTCCTCTTTGTAGTGGATGGAGATGCGGTTATCGTTCTTCATCTTGTGGGTCCGTTTCATTTGTGAGAGACGATAGTAAAAATAAGACTATTTCAATTGTATTGCCTGTATTTTGCGAGGCAGAGAATATCGGCGCGCTTTTGGCGGATATTCGGGATAACATCGGCGGGCTTGGTATCGATTACGAATTTGTGCTCGTCGATGACGGTTCGACTGATCCAACTTGGGTTGAGATCGAGAAGCTTCAAAAGGAATTTCCGACGTTACGAGCGGCGAGATTGAGTAGGAATTTTGGTAAGGATCTGGCTCTATGTGCCGGTTTGGAAATGGCTCGCGGCGATGCTGTGATCGTTATGGATGCCGATGGACAGCATCCG
>JANPDK010000153.1:0-29152 GCA_031431415.1 Acidobacteriota bacterium
GCGGCGATGCTATAGACTACGAAACGCGGCATCGAATCACTCGGACAGCTTGAGATCAAGGAACTTTTGGTTCTGCTCAAAGCCGACGTTCAGGGCTCGGTCGAGGTATTAAAGGGAACGCTCGAAAAACTTTCGACCGAGAAGGTCAAGGTTCGCGTGATTCGTGCCGGAGTTGGTGCGATCGCCGAGTCGGATGTTTTGCTAGCTTCGGCGACACAGGCGGACGACGCTTCGACCGCGGTTGTTATCATCGGATTTAATGTTCGTCCCGAGGCCCGCGTGTCCGATATCGCCCGTCACGAAGACGTCGATATCCGTCTCCACTCGATCATTTACAAGGTCGAAGAAGAGATCACGGCCGCGATGATCGGCATGCTCGATGCGATCGAGAAAGAAACGATCCTCGGCAAGGCGGTCGTTCAGGAAACATTCAAGGTTTCGCGTATCGGCACCATCGCCGGTTGTCGAGTGCTCGAAGGCGTTATTCGCCGACAGGCTAAAGCTCGCCTTATCCGCGACGGCGTCGTCGTATGGGAAGGCGATATTGCGGCCTTGAAACGCTTCAAGGACGACACCAACGAAGTTAAGACCGGCTTTGAATGCGGTATCAGCCTCGTCAATTTTAACGACATCAAGATCGAGGACGAGATCGAAGCATTTATCATCGAGAAGTTCGCGGCAACGGAATTGTAGTATGCGTCGCCCGGAGCGTTTAGCTGAAGGATTGAAAGTAGAGATCGCCGAGGTCGTTGGGTTTGAACTGGACGACCCGCGGCTTGAGTCGGTCGTCGTTACCGACGTGACCGTATCCGACGATCTAAGGGATGCGAAAGTCTTTTGCTTCATTCAGGGCAGCGAAGACGACATCGCCAGCGCATTGAGAGCATTGAGAAATGCATCGACATTTGTCCGGCAACAAGTCGCGATGAATCTCGATCTGCGGCACGCACCGCATTTACATTTTGTACGTGACACCGCCGAGGAAAATGCCTCACGTGTCACCGAGATCTTAAGCGGTCTCGATCTGAGAGAAAAGTCTGAAGAGGAAGGTACGAGTGAGACGTGAGACGTGAGATGTGAGAAGTGAGATCTTTATGATTTCGACTGACAACTGACAACTGACAACTGACCACTTCCCAACTAGTGTTAAGTCAAGTAGTAGAGCTAATTGAAAATAAGAACATCTTCGCGATCACTACGCACATCAAGCCCGATGGCGATGGCGTCGGTTCGTCGCTCGGCCTTTGCTGGCTGCTCCGTAGCTTAGGCAAGGAGGCCGAGGTGATCGTTAACGGCGAAGTGCCGCCGGCGTATCGCAGTCTGCCGGGTGCGGACGAGATCCGCGATGTCAGCTACGTCAACGGTAGATACGACGCGGTTTTCGTCATCGAATGCAGCGACCTCAGCCGTCCCGGCATCGACGGTCTCGCCGATCAATTCACCGTAAACATTGACCACCACGCCACTAGTGAGCATTTCGGAACGATCAACTGGATCGACTCGACCGCCTCGGCCGTCGGGGAAATGATCTACAATCTTTGCAAAGCCATCGGCGGCCGAATCACAAAGGAGATCGCCGAGTGCGTCTATATGGCGCTCGTGACCGATACGGGTTCGTTTCATTTTCCAAACACTTCAGATCGCACTCTAAAAGTCGCTTCGGAGCTGATAAAGGCTGGTGCGAAGCCCGCAAAGATCGGCGAGGCGGTTTATAATAATTATCCGTGGTCGCGAATCGAACTGATGCGACAGGTGCTAGGTACTGTGAAACGCAACGAGACCGGCAAGATCGCGATGATGCGGCAAACACTTGCGATGCGTGAGTCGGCCGAGGCGATCGACGGCGATAACAATGGCTTTGTAAACATCCCGCTGGCGGCAAAAGATGTTCAGGCGGTCGTCTACATGCGTGAGGTCGGCCCGGATCAATATCGTGCAAGCCTAAGATCCAAAGGCGATATCAACGTTGCAAAAGTAGCCGAAAAATTCGGCGGTGGCGGCCACAAGAATGCCTCCGGTTTGAGTATCGAAGGGAACTGGGACGAGAAAGAGCAAGAGATCGTCGAAGCATTGGCCGACGCCGTTGATGCGATCTAGCCGTATCATTTGCTCGCAAAACACGCGAAATAAATTGACCTGCCCGCATTCTTAATTTCGCGATCTTTCGCGTATTTCGCGGGCAACCTTCTTAAATGCCTGAAAAACGCTACAAATGGCGACGCGAAGATTATCGGGAAAGCACCAAGGGTCTGCTGATGCTCAACACGGGCGACGGCAAGGGCAAAACAACGGCGGCGATCGGCACGATGGTGCGTGCGGCCGGGCGTGAACTAAAATGCTGTATGGTCCAGTTCATGAAGTCCAAGACCGACCGCTACGGCGAGCATGAAAGCCTCGAAAAGCTCGGCATCGAAGTCTACACGATGGGCGACGGCTTCACGTGGGACACCAACGATAAAACACAAGACATCAAGACAAGCGAAGAAACGTGGGCACTCTGCGTCGAAAAAATGCGCAGCCGCGACTATGAGCTGCTCGTTTTTGACGAACTGCTCTACGTTCTCAGCTATGGATTTCTCGACATCGACGCCATAATTGCCGAGATAGAAGCAATCCGTGCCGATCAGCCGCATTTGCACATAATCGCCACCGGCAGAAACGTCGATGACGCACTCGCAAAGCTCATCGAAAAAGCCGATCTCGTAACCGAAATGCGAGAGATCAAGCATCCATTCAATGCGGGGATCTACGCTCAGCAGGGAATCGAGTTCTAGTTCAGAGTGCAGCCTTTAGGCTGTATCACATAAGCAGGAAACAAGCTGAAGCTTGCACTCTTAACCGATGAAACAAACCGTCGAAAAACGAAAACCGCAGGGAATCGTCGATTACATCGCGCTTACTTTGACGACCTTTGGCGTTGGCTACATTCCCGGAGCACCCGGGACGTATGGTTCGGCGATAGGGGTATTGATTTATCTTGGAATAACCCAAGTCATCGTCTCTAGTCTCGCCCACTTTTCGATGTCTGCGACACCGCTCTGGCCGTTTTTGGCGGAATATCCAACGACCGGAGTGCCGATGCAAGTAACTGGATGGATTTATGCCGCTGTTGCAGTATTGCTGGCCGTTTTTTGTCTGATCGGTATCTGGGCGTCCAATCGTTCGATTCCATTGCTTGGAAACAACGACCCATCTTCGGCAGTTGTGGATGAGGTGATGGGACAACTTATCGTTTTTCTTTTCATCCCTTTTCGAACGGGTTGGTTGTTTATTCTTTCTGGCTTCCTTTTATTTCGCTTATTCGATATCTGGAAACCTTACCCCATCGACCACTTGCAGATATTGCCGGGCGGCCTCGGCATATGTGCCGATGACATTGTAGCCGGAATATATGCCGGAATTTGCCTTTCGACGCTCTATGCGATTAGTCTCTCGATATGGTCTTGCACGTCCTGCCCGGTGATTCCTTAGTTGGGGAATTCAAGAAAACAAACATCGATGGCGATATGATCGTGTGCCGCGAAGCCCTGATCGACGGCCCTATCGATGCTGACGCGCTGCATGAATTTTGGGATCAGCGTGCCCGATACATCCTCGCCGAGCACGGTGATGACGAGATCGAATATCACGAAAAGACCGCTGCCGAACTCAACCTGCTCACCGAGGTCGAAGCCGGCGACGAAGTAAATCTCTGGTTCGAATACGAACTTTTCTGTAGCGTAAATATGTGGTTCTGCCTGTCGCTGCTAGCGGACACGCGGGCCACGGTCTATCGCGTCGAACCGATCGGTCTCGACGAGGCGACGCGTTGGGATGGCTTCGGCAAATTTGACGCCGACGATCTCAGGGCTTGTTTCGAACTCCGTGCAAAATTAACTTCTGATGATATTACGCTCGGCAGCGACCTGTGGAACTCATACCGTCACCGGGAACACACAACTCTCCGCGAGCTGGCTAAAACTGAATCCGAATGCTTTCCATACCTTGCCGAAGTCATCGCCGCTGCCATCGACCAGGACATCGAACCACTCGAGGTCGTCAGAGCGATCACCGTAGCGGGCGAGACTGATTTCGGGAAGATATTCGCGGAATTCAAGAAGCGTGCTGGCGTGTACGGTTACGGTGATGTGCAGGTGCAAAAGTTGGTAGATAGTAAGGACCAAAAGCCAAAAACCTAAAACCAAAAACCAACTTCCTACATCTCCTCGGAATCATCCCCTTCCCTATCGACGGGTTGAGCAGCCTCATCGTCCCGTTGAAATATCCACCCTCGCCGCCAGAAATAGAATAGAAGCACGAGCGTGATGAAGACCATTAAGCCGAGCGTCGAAAAATATCCGAACTCTGTCTTGAGTTCCGGCATGTTCTCAAAATTCATCCCGTAGATCCCTGCGATCAGCGACAGCGGCAGGATGATCGCCGACAGCACGGCGAGCGTTTTCATTACATCGTTGGTGCGGTTGCCGACGACGGCAAAATGTATGTCAAACAGGCCCGCGACGAGTTCGCGATAGCTCTCGGCGAGGTCCGAAATACGCTGCAGGTGATCGTGAACGTCGCGAAAAAACGGCAGCACGGTCTCCGGTATCTGCGGAAATTCTCCATGCGACATTCGGTAGAGAGCCTCGAGCTGTCGCGATGAGATCCGCCTTAGCCGGGCGACGCTCCGGCGCAGATCCATTATTTCGCCCAGCATCGCATTATTACCCTGTTTCGCCTCTAAAACACGATCTTCGAGCTTGCTGATAGCCTCGTCGTATTTATCAACGATAGGCATATAGAGATCGACGAGCTCGTCCAAAATATGATGCAGCAGATAAGCCGCCCCACGTTGGCAATGAAACGTACTCGCACGGATATGCTGCTTGGCCGTCTTTATGCTGCGAAACCGTTCGACGTGAAAAGTCACAACGAAATTCGAACCCAAGTAGCCGTCAAGCTCCTTGGTCGCAAAGTTCGCCGGATTAGTCTCGCCCGGCTTAACACCGTGGACGATGAAGTAAAGATACTTCTCAAACGCCTCCACCTTTGGCTGATTGCGCGTCTCGACACAGTCCTCTACGGTCAGGTAATGAAACCCGAACACATTCAGCAAAACATCCTTAGCCTCCTCAAGGTGTTCAGGAGTTTCACCCTGCAGATCGACCCAGACGACGTTGGTTTCGTCCTTTAAGAGTTCCGGCAGTTCGTCTCGCGAAAAGCCTTCCTCGACCGCAGCAGCACCTTTTCTGTAAACAAAGATTTCCATGTTGACTGCCGAAAGTATGCCTAAAATCCGTGACTCAGGCAAATGCCGACCTCTATGCCGATGTGCTAATCTTTAGCCGATCTATGAATGAAGAAAATGCGACATTGCGAGTCGCGAATGTGAGCAAAAGATTTGGCGATTTCACGGCCGTCGACGAATTGAGTTTTGATGTTCGGCCAGGGCGTGTTTTTGGCTTTCTCGGGCCGAATGGGGCGGGCAAGACGACGACTATTCGGATGATCGTCGGCATCACGATCCCTGACGAAGGCGTGGTCGAGCTTTTTGGCGAGCGGATGTCACCAAAATTGCAGGATCGCATTGGCTACCTGCCGGAGGAACGCGGGCTTTATAAGAAGATGAAGATCGTCGATCAACTGCGGTATTTCGCAGCATTGAAAAGCGTGCCGCGTGACGTCGCCGACAAGCGGATCGACTTCTGGCTCGGTCGGATGAATCTCTCAGAGTGGAAAAACAAGAAAACGACAGATCTTTCGAAGGGAATGCAGCAGAAGATACAGTTCATTTCGACAGTGCTGCACGATCCTGATCTATTAATTTTGGATGAGCCATTCTCCGGCCTCGATCCGGTAAACGTTGAGTTCATGATCGACGTTTTGTCGGAATTTAAGCAGAAGAACAAGACCGTAATATTCTCAACACACTTGATGGAAACCGCGGAACGGCTGTGTCACGACATAATTCTCATCAATAAGTCGAGCAAGGTGATCGGCGGGAGTTTGCGGGAGATCAAGGAAAGCTACGGGCGTAATCTAATTGCCCTGCGGGCTACCGGCGACGATTCGGTCTTGAACGACAAGACAATTGTTGCAACTGTCGAAGTTCACGCCGACGAAAAGCAGATCGAACTCGCGGCGGGCGTGGATTCGCAGATGTTGTTGAAAAAGCTCATCGAAAGTGGAGCGACGGTGACAAAGTTTGAACAGGTCGAACCGACGTTGAATGATATTTTTATCGAGCAGGTCGGAGGTTCGCGATGAGGAAATTCTTAGCCGTCGTAAAACACGAATACAAAAAGATCGTCTATAAATGGACGTTTCTGCTCGGTACGCTTTTGTTTCCGGTGCTCGGGCTGGGATTTGCGATCGTTCCGGCAATTATCTTTTCGCTGAAGGGCGAGGCGACTCGGATCGTAGTTGTTGACGCTTCGGGCAAGATACTGCCGCGTTTGAAAGAGAATCTGTCGTCCGAGCGAATACAGGAAAAAGCCCGCCAGGCGGCAAAGGATCAGGTTGGTGATCTTAATGCTTCGCAGGAAGAAAGGATGAAGCGTGGTGCGAACCAACTCGCCGCGGGTTTTGTTTTTGTCGATTATGCCTGGACGGGCAAATCAGTGGCCGAGATCCGTCAGGATCTAAACACAAAAGCCGCGGCGGATGAGATCGACGCGTACCTGCTGGTTCCCGCAAATATCGAAGCAAAGACTGCGTCGTTTGAATTTCGTTCGCGTAAAGGCGGTGATTTTGTTGCTAACGACACTTTGAAAGATGCGCTGAATCAGGCGGTACGTTCGCAAAGACTTTCCGAAGCGAAGATTGACGAGGCTCTGCTAAAAGACCTCAGCCAAAACATCGCGTTTGAGGCAAAATCGATCAACGAAAAGGGCGAGGAAAAGGACAGCGATATGCTGTTTATCGCCTCGCTCGTGATTGGAATGCTCATTTACATTACTTTGACGATCTACGGTCAGGTCATTCTCGGTGCGGTTGTCGAGGAAAAAGAGACGCGGATCGCCGAGATCCTGTTCTCGTCTGCCCGGCCATTCGATCTCATGTTTGGAAAGTTAGTTGGCGTCGGCCTCGCGGGATTAACTCAGCTCGGGATCTGGGTGGTTTCGCTTGCGTTGATGATGGCTCTTGCCGCGACGCAAGGCGGTGCGAGTGAGATCGTAGGCTCCCTTCCGAACATCTCGCCGCTGATGGTGTTCTATTTTCTAGCGTATTTTGTCGTCGGGTATTTCGTTTACGCTTCGATATTTGCTCTGATCGGAGCGATGGTGACGACGGTGCAGGAAGGCGGGCAATTTGCGTTTCCGCCGATCATGATCATGCTGATCGGCTTCTACTTTTGCTTCGCGGTGATACGCGACCCGAACTCCGACCTGTCATTCTGGGTATCGATCGCACCACTGTTCGCACCACTGACGATGCCAGTTCGGATCCTTGCCGAAATGCCGCCGTTCTGGCAGATCGCTCTATCGATCTTTCTGAACGTCCTGACCATCACCGGCCTCGTATGGCTCGCCTCGCGCGTCTATCGCGTCGGAATGCTGATGTACGGCAAACGTGCGACGATACCTGAGGTTTGGAAATGGATACGGCAGGCGTGAGCGGAGGTAGGGGAGAAGGGGAGAAGAGGAGACGAGGGGGAGATGCGGTTTCTTACTTGGATTGTCATTCTAGTGGCGGCTCTTGCGGTAGGCTGCGGGTCGCCGCCGGTTGCTAAGAAAGTAACGCCGACACCTACGACAACGCCGCTACCACCTGCGGCAGATCGGATCGAGAAACCGGTGAATGTGAGTTTCTCGACCTACTCGAAAGAATGGCCGGTCGGCTGGCAATGGATCGATCCGGACGAAAAAGACGCCCCGACGCCTAAAGATGTTAAGAACGGCGTACTGCGTGTTCGGGTGCCAACCGGCAAGGACCTCTATGGTGAGAAACGCAACGCTCCGCGATACATCAAGCCGATAATCGGCGATTTTGAGATCGAGACGCAGGTAAAGTTTTTGCCGAAGGAAAACTATCAGGGTGCGGGCCTACTGATCTATCTCGATGGCAATAATTACATGCGCTTCGAGCGTGCGTACGGTGGTATCGGAGGCGGTGGCGAAGGTATCCGCATAGATGTCCGGGAGGGCGGTGAATACCGTTCGATCGTTACGCCAAATGATATACAAACCGAGGCTCCCGAAGTTCAGATGAAGATCGTCCGCAGCGGTACGACGTTCTCAGCCTATTGGCGAATCGATGAAGAATCCGAATGGCGGGAGGCCGGAGTATTCGAGTCGGACTTTCCTGAAACCGTCTTCGCCGGTCTCGTTGTGTGCAACACAGCCCGCGAGATCACGGCTGAATTTGCGTACATTCGTTTACTTCCTGCCCCCAAGTGATTCTCCGAATGTATCGAACTTAAGGGGTAAGGTTAGCGTACCCTACGAATGATGCGTCGTTTGTAGTTTAACAATACTTGTAGTAAAAAGTAGCTATTCGATTGCGTTACGATTTGTAGGAAAAAGGAGAAATATATGTCTATCATTTGGCAACTTGTTGTTGGCCTGATTATTGGTGTAATTGCGCGTTTCTTGCTTCCGGGCAAAGAACCGATCGCGGCCGGCATTTTTGGATGGCTGGTCACGGCGGGCATAGGTATGGGCGGCTCGCTTATAGGAACTTTTGTCGGTCGAGCGATATGGAAAGATCAAAATTACAAAGCAGGTTGGATATTGTCGATCTTGGGAGCGATAGGACTTCTGCTCTTGTACCGCTTTTTGTTCTAACTCAACCTACATTTAATAAACATGAACGAGTTTGATCGCTCGTTCGTGTTTTTTATTGGCCGATCTTTTTCTCGATACGGCGGTGCCGTGCGGTATTTTTAGCTCCAACACCATGATCGTCATGATGATCGCGATCACAGCGTCGGAGAATGCTTCGAGTCGTGTTTTGTTCATACCTCCGCCGCCTCCGGCAGAGCCATTTTTAAAAGGCCGTCAAACGCGACGTTATACGCAACGCCCTTTACCGGAAGGCTCATTTCTTCGTCAGTTTTGCCCTCGGAATTTGCGATGCCGACGCTGGCGAAATAGCACGACCCACCGTGTGCCTTTGCATTACGCACCTGAGTTTGAAAGACCTCTTCGCCCTCAATACGGCCACGTCCGGGATGCATTGCGGTGCGGACGACGAAAAAGCCGATCTCACCGTCTTTGTGCGCGACTATCTGCGGCTGCGTTTCGCGATCGGCGGCAACATCAGCCAACTCGATCTTCCAGCCGCCTTCCTCAAGCTGGCCGCAAACTATCTCCACCCCAAAGGCATGAACGTCAGCCTCGGTCATCAATTCTCTGTCTGTCATTAACGATATTTTACGTGTCCCTGTTCAGAGTGCAAGCTTTAGCTTGTTCTTCTTCGATTACCTGGATTTTCTGTTCGGGCTAAAGAACGCGATAAATCGCGCACTCTGAACTTACGTCGACGCCTTGCCGAGTGATATATTTACAAAAATGGACATCAACGACATCCGCTCCGCCGCGACGCGCATTTGCCCGTACGTCAAGAGAACGCCGCTAGAATACAGCAATTCGCTGAGCAAACATTTGGGCACGAACTTATACGTCAAGTATGAGTTGTTTCAGAAAACGGGAGCCTTCAAAGCTCGCGGCGGGTTTAACAAACTGTTGACGATGTCAGACCACGAGCGAGGCAACGGCGTCGTTGCGGTCAGCGGCGGCAATCATGCTCAGGCGGTCGCATATGCGTCGAGCGTGCTTGGTGTCGATGCTGTCATCGTCATGCCGCAATCGACACCGAAGGTCTATGTCGAAGCGACTCGCGGCTACGGAGCAACTGTAGATCTCCAACCGTCGATCGCAGAGGCGTTTGAAAAGGTGAAAACGTATCAAGCGGAAGGGCGAGTTTTTGTTCACCCGTTTGATGATCCCGTGATCATGGCCGGGCAGGGAACTGTCGGGCTGGAAATCTTAGAAGATGTGCCCGATGCGACCGACGTAATCCTGAGCATCGGCGGCGGCGGTTTGGCAGGCGGCGTTTCGGCGGCTGTTAAGGCGATAAATCCCTCGATCCGTGTGTGGGGCGTTGAGACAGTCGGAGCAGACGCCATGACTCAGGCTCTTGCGGCGGGCAAGCCGGTTGAACTCGGTGCGATCACCTCGATAGCAAAAACACTCGGAGCTCCTTACGTTTCCGGGGCAACGCTCGAACTTGTCCAAAAGAATTTCGAATCCGTCACAGTCGTCACAGACGCCGAGGCGGTCGCAGCAATGTTGCTCATCGCCGAACGTCTAAAAGTCATCACTGAACCCGCCGCATCATGCACACTCGCCGCCGCAGAAAAACTGCGCGGCAATTTCACCACCGACAGCAAGATCGTCCTCATCTTCTGCGGGGGCAATACATCGATCCGCGATGCGTGCAGCTATCTGCCTTTGCTCGATTAACGCGTCGGCACCGTTATCTCGACGTCGATCTCTTTCTTGGTCTTCCCGCTCAAGATGCCGCCGTAATACAACGCCCCGGCAACTAAGCCCACAATAATTATCAAGGCAACCGCCCAGATCAGGTTGCTCGCAACTCTTGCTCCACCTTCTTCCATTTCATTTCTCCTTGACCGAAATTCGATCTTAGAGAAGACGATACGTGAGGGATGCAGAAGGCGTCCGTAGGGTAAACGACAATGCGTTATTTATGAATAGTACAAAAATCCTTCGGCTCAGAGCCGCGTTTGAAACTGCGCGATTCTTTGTCGGGACATTTGGCGGTTGCACGTTGCCCGCTTGTGGGACAGACCATTACTGTGGTGTCGCCTGTGGCAGGAACAGCCGGGCGAATGCCGCGTCTGGCCGGGCCGCCGTCAGGTGCCGAGCCGTCGGGCTGAACGTCTTGCCACGTCTCGGTGATCGGAGTAGCGGATGGCGTTGCCTTGGGTAACGGCGGTTCCTCGTTAGGGTTTTCTTCGTTCATAGGTAGCAATTGGCGGTTTGGCACCGTTCCGGCGACGAATATCTCGACGCGGCAAAATTCTGGCGGGACATTTGTTACGAAAACTTCTTTCGGTTCCAATTCCGGCTCTTCATAATACGGATCTGTCTCAGGATCTTTTACCCGCTTCGGCGTCGGCGAAGGCGTGGCTGACGGTGAAGCCTCGGCGAGGGCGTCCAATTCGCGGATCAACGCACCTGAGCGGATATCTATCTCGGCTTTGCGAAGATTCGCGGGCATTGTCCAGTCGCCATTCCATTCCGGATGCAAACGCAGGGCTTCCTTCATAAAATCCGCCCAAACAGGCATTGCCGAGTCCGAGCCTTTCATTCCAAGATCATCGCCGTTATCAAAACCTACATAGACCACACACACGATCTCAGGCGTGAATCCTGCAAACCAGCCATCTCGCGACGTGCCCGTCTTTCCTGCAAACGCGGTCTTGCCCGCGACATTACGAAATCCCCAGCCCTGAGCCTGCGCGGCAGTGCCACGATTAATGACGTCCTTCATCATGTCATCCATGATGTACGCAACATCAGGGCGAACGACATTTTTCCTGTCGGGAGTTGGGGCAACAGTCGTGCGACCGTCGCCTGAGGTGACACGCGTGATCGGTGTCGGAAGAACCCGGTCGCCAAGGTTCGCAAACATTGTGTACGCCGTCGCGACCTGTAGCGGTGTCGCCTCGGAAGTGCCGAGGGCCATCGACGGATAAGCCTTTTCGACCTTTGGCATACCGGCTTTGTTGGCGAAATTCATGACCTTACCGACATTGAGCGACATCGCGATATCGACGGTGATGACGTTTTTGCTCTTTACCAGTGCATCGCGGAGCGTGGTCTCTTTGTTTGAAAAGAAATCGCCAAAATTGCCCGGCGTGTAGCTTTCGTTGCCGTATGTAAAAGTTTTTTTCTCGTCCTTGAATACGGTCGCAGCAGTGAATTGCCGCGAGCTGGAATCGTAGGCCGTGTTGATCGCCGCCGCGTAAACAAATGGCTTGAACACCGATCCCGGCTGTCGTTGAGCATCGGTCGCACGGTTGAATTGATTTGCCATGTAATCGCGGCCGCCGACCATTGCAACGATCTCGCCGGTCTTTGGCCGGATCGCGACGAGAGCGGCGTTTAGCGAACCCGGAGCTTTCTTAGGGAAATATTTATCGAGAGCCGCGAGCCGTTTATTGACCGTCTCGTAGGCGATGCGTTGCAGATCGGGGTCGATCGATGTGTAAACGCGAAGATGCTGCAAAGCCTCGGGGTCGCTGACTATCTTTGGCAATTCCTCAATCGCGAACTGCGAAAAGTACGGCATTCCTTGTAGATCCTTGGTATTCGCGATCTGCCGTAATTGGATCGGTTCGGTCCGAACTTGAGCAAGTTTTCCGGCATCAAGTTCACCCGCCTCGACCATCGATTCGAGCACCTGATTTCGCCGTTCCTGAACGCGTTCCGGGTTTTTGTACGGATTGTAACGGTTTGGGCTGCGGATAATTCCGGCTAGGAACGCGGCCTCGGGCAGCGTGAGCTGCGAAACGTCTTTGCCAAAATACGCGTTCGAGGCTTCGCCGACGCCGTAGATCGAAACGCCCGATTGCTGCCCGAGATAGATCTGATTTGCGTAAAGCGTGAAGATCTCTTGCTTGGTCAAACGCGTCTCAAGTATCACGGACATGTATGCCTCGGTGATCTTGCGTTCCCAAGTCTGATCGCGAGTGAGCAGAAGATTTTTGACGAGCTGCTGAGTGATCGAAGAACCGCCCTGATTGGCGATAGGCGAATTCTCGTCCGATTCATACCGCCGCCAGAACGCACGTGCGATACCGCGTAGATTTATGCCGTAGTGTTCAAAGAATGCACGGTCCTCGGTTACGGTGATCGCCTTGACGAGATGTGGCGGGATGTCGTTGAAGGTCACGGTCTTACGCCGTCCGTCGCCTTCGGCGGCTATCGAGCTGAGGATTCTCGGCTCAAGTTTGGTTTCGTTTGGCTGCGTGTTCGAATCGCGGTCGCCTATCGCCGCAACTGTCTTGCCGTCCTTTGAGAACTTGATCGACAACGACGGAAAAACCTTTGCGCCGTCTATCGTACCGGTAAGTCCCGGTTCGATACCGAGCACATCATTTTCGAACGCATAGCGGCTGCGCGAGCGGTCGGCCTGATTGTTGCGCTCGATATAACCGGCGGATTTTAGATAGTCGATCAGCCCCTGAGCGTTGATCGCTTCGCCGACTTTGAGCGTTTTCGGAGCGGAATAAATACCGGCCGAGGCCGTGAACACCTCACCACTCAACAAACGGCGGTCGATGCGATCGGAGAATTCGAACCAGAAATATGTCAGGGTCAGAAAAGTCGCGACGAGCAAAACACCTGCGATCGACAGCGTCCAGACGTTGAAAACTTTTCGCAGCAACCGCTTGAACCGCGCATCCGGCGGTGCCACATACGAAGACGCGCGGCGCGACTTTACCCAGCCTTTCGGCGGTATTTTTGAGCGGTTGGTCTTGGAATTGATTGGTTCGGACATTTTGACCGGAGCGGACGGAACCGAGGGGAAGCAGCGAGCGTTAACGCTAGTAAAATTCTATCAGATTAGTGCGGCTTGCTGTACAGCTATTTATCGCCTTTAATTAGTGTATGAAGATCCTCGTCACCGGCGGCAGCGGATATTTGGGCACGCACGTCCGGCGGTTTTTTAACGCTACGGACCTGTCGGGCAGTTCGGGCCTCGATATTTTGAATGTAAACGACGTCGCCATCGCCTCGGAATACGACGTTGTGATCCATCTGGCGGCGCATCTCGATAAATCGCCTGATGCGGCGGAGCATGTTTTTCAGAATAACGTGCAGGGAACTATCAACCTGCTTCGCGAGATAAAGCAGGACGCCGTCTTCATTTTTGCCTCGACGAAGGACGTTTACGGACGTTTTGCCGATAATTATTCCGAGGTTCCCGAGGATTGCTCTACTATCTACGCTGGCCAGTCAGCACTCGAATGGTCAAAGCTGATCGCCGAGCAATACGTCGCATATTACGCCCATCAACGGAATTTTCGCTCGTGTATCTTCCGCATTTCCACCGTATATGCTCCGCCGAGCGAAGGAAACACGCCAAATTTCGTCGGCCACTACGCTGACGCCATAAACAAAGGCGAACGTCTCGCCTTGCCCGGAGGCGGCCGGCCGCGACGCGATCTGCTGTATGTCGACGACCTCTCACGTGCCTGCTCCGCCTTCGCCGACTCGATAATCCGGCACGGCCTCTACAACATCGGCGGCGGACGTCAGAATGCACTCTCGTTGTCTGAACTGGTTGCGAAAATGGAGGAAGTCTCGGGCCTCCAGGCCGTTATGGACACCGAAACCGAGATCCCCGCACCGACGCCGCTTAATTACGTCACCGACCTGAGCCTGATCGGCCAGGAACTAGGTTGGAAACCCGAGATCGGGCTGGATGAGGGGTTGAAGGCATTGTTTTAGCCGCAGATCAACGCAGATATCGCAGATAAAAATCTGATTTTCTTTGATCTGCGGTATCCGCGTTGAACTGCGGCCAAATATTCTAAATGAAGATTCTTGTCCGTGGAACAAATTGGATCGGTGATGCAGTTATGTCGGTACCCGCCTTGCGCGAGTTGCGACGGATATTTCCCGATGCACAGATCACGCTGCATACGCGTTCGTGGGCGGACGGGTTGTTTCGCGATGTGGATTTTATTGACGAACTTGTCACGTTTGAGAAAGATCGGTGGAAAGTCAGGGAAATTTACAAAAATACGCAGTTTCTAAAAGCTGACCGCTATGATCTTGCGGTTTTGATGCCGAATTCATTTGAGTCGGCGGTGACCAGTTTCCTAAGCGGCATACAGCGGCGAATTGGCTATAATAAGGACGTTCGCGGCCTGTTACTGACCGATCCAGTGGCCGTGCCTGAATGGAAAAACCGATGGCATGAGGTTTATTATTATCTGAATCTCGTTGCCGAAGTCGAAAAGCGTGTTCTGGGCCGCGAAACGGTCGGAAGCGGCGATCCGGAACCGCAATTGGCGATATCGGATGAGCGAAAGAATGCTGCGAAGGAATTTTTGGCGTCAAATGGCGTTGATCTCCGTCGAAAAACCGTTGCACTTGGCGTTGGTTCAACAAATTCGAGAGCAAAACGCTGGCCGGCCGACAGATTTGCGGCGTTGGCCGATCGGTTGAGTAACGAAGCTCAGGCTAACGTTGTTCTGATAGGTTCGGAAGGTGACCGCGAAGTTGCAACGGCGGTTCTTGCCGATTCGAGGACCAATCTGATAGATATTACTGGACAAACCGACATCGGTGATGCCGCGGCGATCTTGAGCGTTGTTGACCTCATGATCTCAAACGACATGGGCCTCGCACACGTTGCCCCTGCCGTCGGGACTGAGACGATCGCGATCTTTGGGCCGACTAATCCGGAAACGACACGTCCGTTTTCTTTTAAATCAGAAGTTTTGCGGCACCAGGTCGAATGTTCGCCGTGTATGCTTCGAGATTGCCCGATCGACCATCGCTGTATGATGCGAATTTCGGTCGATGATGTGATGGCGGCGGCAATGATCAAGCTTTTGCCCGACGAAGACGATCTTTATGAAGAAACCAGCAGTATTTCTTGACCGCGACGGCACGCTGATCGAAGAAGTGAATTACCTCTCACGGGTCGAGGATCTGCGTCTGTTTCCGTTTACGCAAAGTGCAGTTAAATCGCTGAAAGACAACGGCTTTCTCGTGATAGTTGTTACAAATCAATCGGGAATTGGCCGAAATGTGTATACCGAGGCGGATATGCATTTGATCCATTCGGCTCTTCAGGCTCAACTCGAAAATGGGATAGATGCTTTTTACTTTTGTCCGCATCTGCCGTGTGATGGCTGTAAATGCAGAAAGCCGGGCATCGGGATGATCGAGTCGGCTATGACTGATTTTGAAATCGATATGAAAAACTCGTGGATGATCGGCGACAAGAAGATCGATATCGAAACAGGACAGGCGGGACAGATGTCAACATCCTTAGTATCAACAGGTTACGGGACTCAACATAAAGCAACACTTGAAATACTGCCGACCATCTTTGCCGAGCACCTTGGCGAAGCTGTCCGCCATATCATCGCCTCAATTCCGGCCAAAATCGTCGTCTAAACGCACAAGATCGTCCTCGCCAAAGTAATCTCCGCTCTGAACTTCTATAAAAACAAGCAATTCCGACTCGTCCGGATTCTCGACGCGGTGGGCGTCGCCGCAGGCGATGTCGATCGCTTCGCCCGATTTTACTATGATTTCGGTGCCGTTTAATGTTACTTTAGCTATACCATTTGTGACGTACCAGTGCTCGGCGCGACGCGAATGTTGCTGATAGCTCAGCCGTTTTCCCGGCAGTACCTCGATCCTTTTTACTTTGTAATTGTCGCCTTCGTCCAGCACGGTAAAGGTGCCCCACGGGCGCCGGTCGAAAGTTGGTGAATTGTTCTGAGAGGTATTTTCAGCCATAGAATATGACCAGTGTAGACGAAAAGGCCGTTCCAGCCAACGACAAGCAGATGCATAGCCTGCAGACGCTGATCATCGGGCGTTTGATGGTCATCTTTTTGCTGTTGGTGACAAGTTGGTTTTGGTATAGCGGCACGTTTCGGCTGTCTTTTAACAATTTTCCGCAAGGGCTCTTTCTCGTCTTTATCATCTCAGTCGGCCTGACGATCGTTTACTTTTTCCTGCTTCGACTTAGTAAGAACTTTGCATGGCAGGTTCGGGTCCAATTTCTGCTCGATGCGCTGCTCATTACGTGGCTGCTATGGCGAACGGGCGATCTATCGTCGCCGTACATTACTCTATATATTGTACTGATCAGCGTCGCAAGCTTTTTCCTGCGGCCGCTTGCGACTCTTCTGATGGCGTCTATCTGTGCGTTGTTGTTTGTGACGCTGTCGGTGCTGACGTTCTATTCGGTGATCGAATCGTCAGGCACGCCCCAAGTCGGCAGCAAGGCGATCCAGATAATTAGTTTTCACATCGTCGCATTGCTTGTCGTCGGGTTGCTTGCATCGCGACTCTCCGATCGGCGAATGTCGGGTATCGAGCTTGAGGCCACTACAAAAACGCTTGCGAGTCTGCGGGCCCTGCACGAGCGCATTGTCGAATCGATCCGCTCGGGCCTTGTCACTACTGACCTCGACGGTAATATCTACACATTTAACGCTGCTGCGACCGAGATCACCGGTTACCGGCTCGATGAGATGCAGGGCAAGTCGATCTACGATCTTTTCGGGGATATTCGTGAGCAGATAGACCTATCGCTTGCCGCTGCGGGTGACGGCGAACAACTGCCGCGTTTTGAGACGGATCTTGAGACGCCGGACGGATTTGCGGTGCGGATCGGATTTAGCGTGTCGCTCCTTTTCTCGGAAACACACGAGGCGACCGGGCTGATCATCACATTTCAGGATCTTACCGAGATACGTTCGATGGAGGAAAGTGTCAGACGTAAGGATCGTCTGGCGGCCGTCGGTCGTGTGGCCGCAGGTTTGGCTCACGAGATACGCAATCCGCTCGGCGCGATGCGCGGCGCGATCCAGGTTCTTGATTCGGATACCCCGGCGGAATCACGTCAGGCCGGTCTGATGGACATCATCCTAAAAGAATCGGATCGCCTCAACAGCATTATCACCAACTTCCTTGGCTACGCCCGTCCGGCGGCGGCAGATTTTGCAGAAACGAACGTCGGTGAGGCCATCACAGATACTCTAACGTTGTTACGGCATAGCCCGGACGTTCGCGACGATCATGAACTCATCTCTGAACATGGCGATGAGCCGATCGTGATATCGGCAGACGGAGCGCAGCTAAAACAGATCTTCTGGAATCTGGCCCGCAACGCTATGCAGGCCATGCCCGAAGGCGGCAAACTGAGCATTGCCCTGATGACGATCCCGAATAACAGAATACGAATAACATTTGAGGATACGGGCCTCGGCATGTCTCAGGATCAGGTCGAGCAGCTTTTTGAGCCATTCTCAAATTCGACCTCGGGCGGCACCGGACTTGGCCTTTCGATCGTCTATCAGATCGTCAAAGATCACAACGGCGTCATCAATGTCCGCAGTCACGAGGGCGTCGGCACGACGATAACGGTCGAGTTACCTAGAGATAATCGGCGTGTCTCGCCGCGTGCTGTAGCCGCGAACCACGAGGCCGTACCGTCGCGTCTAACCGATTTTCTTAAGGTTGCGGAAAAAGAAACCGAGGTCTCGTCTTGAACTGCGTCCGCAACATTGTGACAATACACTGGAAATAATAGGTGATGGGTCACTGGTGACAGGTGACAGGAAAGACCGAAGACCGAAAACCAAACAGTCCGATGGCAAATATACTGATCGTTGACGACGAGCAAAGCTACCGACAACTTCTCAGCCTTGTTTTTGAAGAACAGGGTAATCATATCCGCACGGCCATGAACGGCCGTCAGGCTCTCGAGGCTCTCGATGTCGAGCCGGCGGATATTATCATCTCTGATGTAAAGATGCCCGACATGGATGGCATTCAGATGCTGCGCGCCGTTCGCGAGACGCTGCCGGATATCGGCGTGATATTAATGACGGCGTTCGCATCGGTCGAGACTGCACGCGAGGCTTTTAAGCTCGGGGCCGACGATTTTATACAGAAGCCGTTTGATGTCGAAGAATTAAAGCTAATTGTCCGCAAAACGCTTGAAAAGCAGGCGCTGATCGACGAAAACCGCGCCTTCAAACGTGCCCAGCGTGAAAAGGGAAGCGTAAAAAATATTGTCGGCGGTTCGGCGAAGATGAACGCGATCTTCCAGATGATCGAGACGGTCGCTGAGGTTCAGTCGACGGTTTTGGTCACGGGTGAGAGCGGTACGGGAAAAGAACTCGTCGCCCGTGCGATCCACGATAGAGGAGCGCGCGCTGAGAAGCCGTTTGTATCAATAAACTGCGGTGCATTTACCGAGACTTTGCTGGAAAGCGAGTTGTTTGGCTATGTCAAAGGTGCATTTACCGGTGCAAACACGAACCGAAAGGGACTTTTCGAAGCGGCACAGAGTGGCACTATCTTCTTAGACGAGATCGGCGAGATGTCGCCCGCAATGCAGGTGAAGCTGCTCAGAGTGTTGCAGGAACGCCGTGTCCGAGCCGTCGGTGCTCACGAAGAGGTCGCCATCGACGCTCGCGTGATCGCCGCCACCAACCGCGATCTCAAGCGAATGACAGAGGAAGGCACGTTCCGCGAGGACCTTTTCTACCGCGTATCGGTAATTCCAATGCATCTGCCGCCGTTGCGTGATCGTGCCGAGGACATTCCCGATCTGATCACGCATTTTGTGACGAAATTCTGCGATCAGACCGGCAAATCGCTCACCGTCGCGCCAAAAACCGCACAGTTGTTAGAGAAATATGCCTGGCACGGCAACGTTCGTGAATTGGAACACACCATCGAACGTGCGGTTGCTCTCGAACGCTCGAGCGAGATACAGCCCGAACAACTCCCCGATCACATCACAAATTACAATCCGCAGCGTATCGACGCCGACTTTGACCTGCCCGAATCAGGCGTAAATCTCGTCGCCCATCTCGATAATCTCGAAAAAACCTACGTCGTCGAAGCTCTCAGAAGCTCTGGCGGAAACCAAACAAAGGCTGCCGAGTTACTTCAAATGCCGGTTAGATCCCTAAGACACTTATTGGATAAGCACAACATAAGAAGTTTGTCGGCTCAAATGAGAAGTTCAGATTAGCCCGCTCCGAATCGTCCCTTTCAGGGACTTCCCAACGCTGCGCCTGGATTTGCCCGAAAACGCCTGGCGATTGACATTTATTGTCATCCTTCGATTACCAAAAACTGTTAAATACCATACTTTGCTTACCAAAGTGATCGAAGATCTCTTTGTAAAAGTCTGTCTAACCCCTTTACTTACAACACTAAAACTCTAAAAACTCTAAAAACTCTCCATGGCACGACTCTTGTTAATACATCAGTGGCCTGGGAAAGGTACATAGATTTTCAAAAACTTCAGGAGATTGTGAATTAGACATGAAAAATCAGAAAGGTTTCTCGCTTATCGAATTATTGATCGTTGTTGTGATCATCGGCATTATCGCCGCGATCGCTATCCCGAATCTGCTTGCTGCACGTCGCAGTGCTAACGAAGGTTCGGCTATCTCGTCCATGCGCACCGTCCATGGTGCTCAGTTTACGCATGCATCAACATACGGTGCCGGCAACTACGCAGCTAACTTGGCTGGACTTAGCACTAATGGCCTGATCGACAGCGTTTTGGGCGCAGGACAGAAGAGCGGTTACAACTTCGTCAGCACCGCTGCTGCTGCTGCTGCTGGTAACCCGGCAATATTCTGTGCGTACGGATCGCCTGTCACCGCGACCGGACTTACGGCTACGGGTACACGTGCTTTTGGTATTTCGACCGATGGCGTATTGATGTCCGGCTCGACGGCATGTGCGGCAGGCGTTCTTGCCGGCGGTACACCGTTGAACAACTAATATAACTGAGAACTCCCACTAACCAATACAAACTTTTGGGAAATTTCATAGAGATTTCCCAAAAGCTTTCTTAATTAGGAGCTTGTGAAAAAAATGAAAAATCAGAAAGGTTTCTCGCTTATCGAACTTTTGATCGTTGTCGTGATCATCGGCATCATCGCCGCTATCGCTATCCCTAACCTGCTTGCAGCACGTCGCAGTGCTAACGAAGGTTCGGCTATCTCATCCATGCGCACCGTCCATGGTGCTCAGGCTACACATGCATCGACATACGGTGCCGGCAACTACGCAGCTGCCCTATCCGACCTCGGCACCAATGGCCTGATCGACAGTGTTTTGGCCGCAGGACAGAAGAGCGGCTACAACTTTGTAGGTACTGCTGCTGCAGCTGCTGCTGGTAATCCTGCAGTACATTGCGCCTTGGCAACGCCTGTGACCGCTACGGGACTTACCGCTACGGGTACGCGTGCCTTTGGTATTTCGACCGATGGCGTATTGATGTCCGGCTCGACGGCATGTGCGGCTGGTGCTCTTACCGGCGGTACACCGTTGAACAACTAATAGCTCTTTCCGGAGCGAACTATTGGAGCGGCGTCAACAGACGCCGCTCTTTTTTGCGCTCTACGCAGGATCATCTCGGCTATGCTAAAATCAATTCGTCCGGACAGCTCAGGGCCGGGATATTAGCCGAACAAATCTGCTTCATGGCACACGAAGGAACGAGATTTCTGCCCCGGATCTTGGCCATCGCGAAGAACTCTTTTCGCGAGGCCATCCGCGACCGCATTCTTTACAATCTGATTCTGTTCGTACTGATGATCACGGCGGGAGCGATCTTTCTCGGTGAACTCTCAGCAGGACAGGAAGCTCGCGTGATCGTCAATCTGGGCCTGACCGCAATGCTCGTGTTTGGAGCGTTCATCTCGATCTTTGTCGGCGTCGGCCTGGTATGGAAGGAGATCGAGAAACGTACGGTTTATTCGATCTTTTCAAAGCCGATCGGGCGTGCGGAGTTTATTGTCGGCAAATATTTCGGGCTGTGCGCGACGCTTTTCGTCAATGTCGCGATCATGGGGCTCGGCGTTACTCTGGCTCTGGTTTATGTGGGCGGTTCGCAATTTGTCGGCCCGATCTGGCCATCCATATTTCTAATATTTCTTGAACTCACTATTCTGACCGGCGTCGCCATACTTTTTTCGTCGTTCTCGACGCCGGCGCTATCGGCGCTTTTAACCTTCTTTGTTTTTGTGATCGGACATTTTAGCTCGGCTCTTTTTGACCTCGCTGCCACAATGGCGTCGCGTCCGGCGTATATTATTATGTCGGGCATTTATTACATCTTTCCCGATCTGTCCAAATTTAGCTACATCGTCGAAACCGCGAACGGCATTGCGGCTCCGCCGCGAATGCTCGGTGCCTCTCTCGCGTATGCGATCGTATTCGATGTCGTGCTGCTCACCATCACGACGCTCATTTTCAAAGGGCGCAATTTCAAATGAGATCTAACGCGAAGCTAAAAGAGGTATCGATCTCGGCCGTGATCATCGTGTTGGGCCTTTTTGCTGCTGCTTATCTAAATCGAGTTTCGGCGGCGAACCGCCCAGCGTTGCCTGAGCATATCGTTGACAATGATCTCGAAGTTCAGGGATCGCGGCTAAAAGGTTTTGCATTTGGAGCGGAAGGTTTGATCGCCGACTGGTACTGGATGCGTGCGCTGCAATACCTTGGCGACAAGATACTCTCGCGACCGCCCGGCAGCGTCAACATTGACGATCTGACCGATCTAAATCCACGACTCCTTTATCCTTATTTAGACGTAGCGACCGATCTGGATCCCAATTTTATTGCGGTTTTTAATTACGGAGCGGTCGTGCTTCCGGCGGTCGATCCGCAGAAGGCGATCGCTCTGGCCAATAAGGGCATCCAGCACAATCCGCAAAGCTGGCGGCTTTACCAGCATCTCGGTTACATTTACTGGCGGCTCGGGCGCTATGACGAAGCCGCCACTGCCTACGAAACGGGTTCGAAGATCGAAGGTGCCGCACCGTTCTTGGGCTTAATGGCTGGTGCCTTAAGGATTGAGGGCGGCAGCCGCAGGACTGCACGCGCTATTTATACGGAAATGGCACAGGGTTCGGATGAAGCCGTGCGCGAGACCGCCGAGCTGCGGCTCAAACAATTAGACTTTTTTGACGAGCGTGATGTGATCGACAAGATCCTTGCAGAATTTAAGACCGCAAATGGCCGCTGTGCCAATACGTTTGGCGAGATCGCGACAAAGCTTTTCGAACAGAAACTCCCGGGTGGACGCCCTTTCGGAGTTGATAAGGAGCGGCGTCTCACTGATCCAGCCGGAACGCCGTACATCCTCGATAAGGAAAACTGCTCTGTCAAACTAGACGCCGCAAAGACAAAGATACCGAGCGAGAAAGTAAAATAAGCGGAATACGATTATGGAATACGTCATCGAGATCGACTCTTTGTCGAAAGATTACGAGACAGGCTTTTGGCGAAAGAAACGTATCCGTGCTCTCGACAGGCTTACTCTCAACGTTTCGGCCGGCCAAATTTTTGGCTTTCTGGGCGGAAACGGAGCAGGGAAGACAACGACGATCAAAACGCTGATGCGGCTGCAATTTCCAACCGAAGGATCGGCGAAAATTCTGGGGCACGATATTTCTGACATCCAGATGCACCATCGGATCGGTTATTGCCCTGAGAATCCATACTTTTACGACTACCTGACGGCCACCGAACTGATGGACCATTTTGGCCGATTGTTTGGCTACGACGCGGCAACGCGTCGCTCTAGAACCGTCGAATTGCTCACCGCCGTCGGCCTCGAAGAGCGTGATTGGAAAAAGCAGCTTCGCAAATATTCTAAGGGAATGCTACAACGCGTCGGGCTGGCTCAATCGCTGATTAACGATCCCGAGATCGTCTTTCTCGACGAACCGATGAGCGGCCTCGACCCGGTCGGCCGCCGCGAGATCCGTGAACTGATCGCCGGCCTGCGCGCAAAGGGCAAGACCGTTTTTATGTCCACGCATATCCTCTCGGATATCGATGCGTTGTGTGATGAGGTCGCCATTCTCCGCCGAGGCAAACTCGCCGCATCCGGCCATCTCGATGATCTGCTCACGTCCGATCATGCCTCGCGTGCCCTCGAAATAAGTATTCAAGGAGTAAATGCCGATGCTATTCGTGAAAATATCGAGTTCATAGCCGGAGCCTCAATAGAACCACGCCCAAACGGCGCCGTTATCCAAATCCTCGACGAATCCGACATCGACGCCGTCCTTGCCGTCACCCGCGAATCCGGCGGCCGCCTTGCTTCTATTCAGCCAGTTAAACAATCCCTGGAAGAACTGTTCGTAAAAGAAGCTTCTTAACTTGGTGCCCTTCGTGTCTTCAACTTTGTGCCTCTGTGATTAAGGATTTAAAGCATTATCACAAAGGCGCAAAGGGAAGACACAAAGAACACGAAGTTTCAAACTTGATAACACCCTTATCAAGTTTTCTGCTTCCCGAGAATAATACTTGACACAAATCTCCGGTTTCCATATACTAGCACTCATAGATCTTGAGTGCTAAGAATTCGCTTTTTGCGGCTCTGGGTCTAGTAATTTTTAGTACTTTAATCAGGAGTAAACACTATGGCTACAAACATTACACCTCTTCACGATCGCGTCATTATCAAACGCATCGAAGACAACGTTAACCAGACCGCCGGCGGGCTTTTTATCCCCGACACGGCAAAGGAAAAACCGCAAGAAGGCGAAGTTATCGCAGCGGGCGAAGGCAAGTATAAAGAAGACGGCACCCGTCAGGCTTTGGACGTCAAAGCAGGCGACCGCGTTCTTTTCGGCAAATACAGCGGCAGCGAGATCAAGCTTGACGGTGACGAATTCATCATCATGCGCGAAGACGAGATCCTCGGCATCATCTCAAGAGCGGGCGAAGCCGCCAAATAGTTGCGAAGTACCTAAGTTTCGAAGTGGCAGAGTTAAGTACCTCTTAATTCCGCCAACTTCGTAACATCGCAACTCTGCAACTCTGCAACTTTTTTCGACGAAGGAGAAATACATATCATGGCAAAACAAGTAGTACACGGAGAAGAATCACGCGCAGCTATCCTGCGTGGTGTTAACCAGCTCGCGGACGCAGTGAAAGTTACACTGGGACCAAAAGGGCGCAATGTTGTTATCGACAAGAAATTCGGTTCGCCGACGATCACCAAAGACGGTGTCACGGTCGCTAAAGAGATCGAATTAAAAGACACGCTCGAAAATATGGGCGCGCAGATGGTTCGAGAAGTCGCTTCGAAAACCAGCGACGTAGCCGGTGACGGCACGACGACGGCGACGGTTCTGGCACAGGCGATCTTCAAAGAAGGCGTCCGCACGGTTGCCGCCGGTGCAAACCCGATGGCGCTCAAACGCGGTATCGAAAAGGCAGTCGGCGCAGTCGTTGCCGAAGTCGCTCGTCTTGCCAAACCGGTAAGCGGTGAGATGATCGCACAGGTCGGCACGGTTTCGGCTAACGGCGACAAAACGATCGGCACGATCATCGCCGAAGCGATGGACAAGGTCGGCAAAGACGGTGTCATCACCGTCGAAGAGTCGAAAACGATGGACACGCTCCTCGAAGTCGTCGAGGGCATGCAGTTCGATCGCGGCTATCTGTCGCCTTACTTCGTCACGGACGCCGACCGTATGGAAGCGGTTCTCGAAGAGCCTTACATCCTGATCCACGAGAAAAAGATCTCGAACATGCGTGATCTGCTGCCGATCCTGGAGCAGGTTGCCAAAATGGGCCGTCCGATGCTCATCATCGCCGAAGATGTTGACGGCGAAGCGCTCGCAACCTTAGTTGTTAATAAACTAAGAGGAACCCTGAACGTCGCTGCTGTCAAAGCACCTGGCTTCGGCGACCGCCGCAAGGCAATGCTCGAAGACATCGCGGTTCTTACTGGCGGCAAAGTCATCAGCGAAGATCTCGGCATCAAGCTTGAGACCATCACTCTCGAAGACCTCGGCAAAGCCAAAAAGGTCACGATCGACAAGGAAAACACGACCCTCGTCGAGGGCTCAGGCTCCGGCGAAGCCATCGACGGACGCATCAAAACGATCCGCAATCAGATCGAAGACACGTCGAGTGACTACGATAAAGAAAAATTGCAGGAGCGTCTTGCTAAGCTCGTCGGCGGTGTCGCGGTCATCAAAGTCGGTGCCGCAACCGAGATCGAAATGAAGGAAAAGAAGGCCCGCGTCGAAGATGCTATGAACGCAACGCGTGCCGCTGTCGAAGAAGGCATCGTGGCTGGCGGCGGAGTCGCCCTGGTTCGTGCTGGCAAAGTTCTCGACACCTTCCAGACGGATGGTGACGAAGCTGACGAACAGATCGGCGTCCGGATCATCAGACGTGCTCTCGAAGAGCCGCTTCGCCAGATCGCTCAGAATGCCGGCAAAGAAGGCGCGGTGATCATCGAAAAGGTCCGTACCGACAAGAACGAAAACTTCGGCTTCAATGCCGCAACCGAGAAGTTTGAAGACCTGGTTGCCGCGGGTGTCATCGACCCGGCCAAAGTTACCCGTTACGCACTCCAAAACGCAGCCTCGATCGCCGGCCTCATGCTGACGACCGAAGCCATGATCGCAGACGCCCCCGACGACAAGGGCGAAGGCATGGGCGGCATGGGCGGCGGCTTGGGCGGCATGGGCATGGGTATGTAGGTTTAGAGGCGGGCTTGCCCGCCTGACTGGAACGCAAGCATCCCAGCTTGCCCTTGTCAGAATCGGGGAGCAATAGCAACCGGTTCCTAACAATCGAAAGGCTTCGTTCAATTGAGCGAGGCCTTTCTTGCGCAGGTACCTTGCGAAAAAGCGAAATCGGAGTATGATGGCCTAACGCATTTAGTATCTAGTTTCCAAAGAGTCGTGCCGGTTAGATGATGTGCAGCGTTTAATATGCTTGTCTTTCGCCTCGGGCCGCTTGCGATAGTTGGCTCCCGCACGATTAAAAGGTTCGTTGAAGCTATCTATGCGAAGTGACCGCTTACCCAAACTACATAGGAGGAAATTTAACATGAAAAAATATTTTTTGACTACGTCGGCGTTGTGCTTATTCTTAACAGGTTCGATCGGGGCATTGGCTCAGGGGCCGCCCAAAGTTCTTTTGATCGTCCGCGAGGAGATAAAGACGGGAATGATGACACCTCACGCGCGAGAGGCCAATGGCGTTGTCCGGATCTATGCCAAAGCGAAATCGCCCTATAACCGGCTCGCGATGATCCCGGTGGCCGGCAACGAGAATGAAGTGATGTACTTCTGGGGATATGATTCGTTCGGTGACCTGGAAAAATCGAATGCGTACCTGGATTCCCTGGGCACTACCTACAAGACTGACTTTGATCGAAACGCGCATGAGGGCGAAGACTATCACTCATCGCAACGCGACAGCCTTGCGGTATTGCGCGAAGACCTAAGTTACAATATCGGCGCGGTCGATCTACCACATATGCGCTATATGAGAATCCAAACCATCCGCGTGAAACCCGGCCATCAAATGGATTTCGAAGAAGGAAGGAAGATCTTGAAGGCCGCACACGAAAAGGCGAAGATTGACGAACACATGGCAGTTTTCCAATACGTGGGCGGTGCCCAAAGTGGGACTTATCTTGTCGTCATTCCGTGGAAATCACTTGACGGTGCGGCGACGCTACCGCACGGAAAAGCCTATTGGGACGCTATGGGTGACAACAACAGGGACAAACTTGACAAGATATCCAATGACTCTGTCGTGTTTGACACCGTAGATATCTACGCGTTCGCTCCGCAGCTAAGTTATTCGTCGGAAAGGATGGTTGCGGCTGATCCCGCTTTCTGGACTCTCAAGCCGATGATGCCCGCCGGCCCCGTTACCGCAACCAGGAAACCAGCAGCAAAGACGCCAAAGAGGCCGTAGCTTGAACGCGATGGACACTCTCGCTGCTCCCGGGGCGAAACATCAGCGTTGTCATGACGTACCGCAATAGCGAAAAGGCTTCGCCTCTCCCAAGACGAAGCCTTTTTCTTTTAGAACCTGGTGATTTCCGTGCTAATATTGATTTATTATGGCCCCGCTCGTCGGCACAATTCCAAAGCCTGTTCGTTCCGTGGAAGGCGTTCTCAAGGTCGGTGACACCGGTGTCTCTCTCGACACAGTCGTCTACCATTTCAACAACGGCGCCACTGCCGCGGAGATCCACGATCAATACGACTCAATGTCTTTGGCCTAAGTCCACGCCGCTATCGCCTATTACCTTCACAACAAAGCCAAGGTTGATGAGTACCTGGCCGTGCAAGAGGTCAGACAGGCAGAAATCCGCAAACGAATCGAAAGGGACTTTCCACCGAATTTGGTCACGACACCAAGCGGCTGATAGACCATTACCGCGAACTCGAAAAAAAAGTACACCAACCGACTCGTAAAACGGACCCAATCGCCCGGAAACAGCGGAAACCGAAAGCATTGGTCTATGATGACTTCCGAGATCGAAAAGAATGAATTTTTCGGGAGTCTGAAAACAGGACTGGAAGCGGCTCATCGAGCATGCAAAAAAGGCACACGCAAGGACCTTCGCACGACGACGCTTCCACTGCCTCCAAAAGAACTCTCTGCAAAAGAAATAGCGGACCCGCGTGCCAGGCTCAATGTATCGCAAGCCGTTTTAGCCAGATATCTCAACATCTCGCCAAAAACGGTCCAGTCCCGGGAACAAGGCCACGAAAACCCAGCGGAGCCAGCCTCAAACTCTTGTCAATTGTGCGAAAGAATCCTAAGATCTCTTGGGAGCTTAGATCAATTGCTGATGCCCCCAACCAAAAGGGCGAAGGCGGCGGCATGGGAATGGGAATGTAGTTTGAAGTTTCAAATGTCAGATCTCAGATTCTCGCTTTGGGAGATAAGACTGACTGTTGGAATCTTGCATTTCTGACTATCGAAAGGCTTGGTCCATGCCGGGCGGAGCCTTTTTTCCGTTGACATATCGTGAATATAAGCGAAAATATAAGCGGAGATGTTTATATGACGAGCGAAGAAATCATCAGAGAAATGGCCTCTCTTCCGGCCGAGGCAAAACGCGAGGTCGAGGATTTTGTCGCGTTTTTGCGCGCGCGATATGCTTCCCGTCAGCCCTCCGCTAAGAAGTTCGAAAGCGAAGAATTCTTTGGCATCTGGCGCGACCGTGACGAGATGACGGACAGTACTGCCTGGGTACGATCCATACGCGAAAAACATTGGGCCAACTAGATGCCTCTGACGATCATTGAGGAATTAGAGCGTGGAAGCTTTCCAAACAAACGCGATGCTATTGACTTAATAAAGTCGTTACCTCTTCTTCCCACTCCGGATGAAATCCTGGAAATCGTGGAGACCTACATTCTCCACAAATTGATGCCGGGCGATCCTCGGGGAGATGCTCTGCATCTTGCGTTTGCTTCGTATTTCAAATGCGATTTTCTGCTTACATGGAACTGCAAACACCTCGCAAACGCGAAGAAGTTCGGACATATTCGCCAACTCAATGCTATGCTTGGGCTGTACGTTCCAATGCTCGTCACGCCAATGGAACTTTTAGGAGTATCATCATG